>JAQWSU010000018.1:0-300000 GCA_029243025.1 Pirellulaceae bacterium
TCCTAACGAGAATCTTCATCTTCATCTTCATCTTCATCTTCATCTTCATCTTCATCTTCATCTTCATCTTCATCTTCGTCTTCGTCTTCATCTTCGTCTTCGTCTTCGTCTTCGTCTTCGTCTTCGGCCTTTACCGAAAGCGAAATTTCGGCAATCCGCAAATCAGAACTTCCGCCGGCCCGATTATGGACAGAAATAGCGAGAACATGCTCGCCCGCCGGAACCACGTCTGGAACAGAAAACCTGTTTACTTTCGTTTCTGCTTCGCTATGAATCGTCTCTGAAGCAAATAGATCATAGGCTTCCTCGCCTTGGGGCAGATTGTGCCGAATAATTTCCTTCCCATCCAAATAGACGATCATCCCATCATCGACCTGACATTTCAGCACCAGATCATCGTGGGCTGTATCGGTTTTGAAATCGAGCCGAAGATAGGCCGTTTTACGGTTTTTGGCGTCCTTAGGTCGGCCAATATCGACCCCTTCGAAATTTTCATTTCCGTAGCCAAAACCTCCGTCCGGTCCGGTCTGATCCTTGCCTTTCTGCCATTTGCTGTCATCAAAATCTGGCCGATGAAAAATCTTGTGGAAATCGTCCACTTGTTCCGCCGGATCAACACCATCGATCGAGTGCCACCAGTTCCAGATGGAATCGTTCGGTATCAAGATTTGAGCCTGACTGGAATTCACCAGAAAGATGACCAGCAAGACTCCTAACGTGAAACACGAGATTCGTTCAAAACGCTTTCTCATTTCCTAGTTCCCTTTTCTCGTTCTCTGCAATTCGGGGCTGCTGAACCAAAGTCCCGTTCTCCTGTCCCCTGCGATGACGAATGGATGGGCCCCTTGTGACTCGTCGGCGCAGGGGTTGTAATGAGTGGTAAGGCGATTATACCACGTTCGACGATTGGATCGTTGATCATTCATAGGTCTTCACATTCGGAATTGTAAATGGCTCGACCCAAGCTTGAGATCGCAATCAAGAATCTTGAATTCGCACGCGAATATACACACAGCCTGCTGGAAGATATCGGACCGGACGACTGGTTTCGGCAGCCAACCGAAGGCGTCACCCATCTTGCTTGGCAAGTCGGTCACCTCGCGATGGCTGAATATGCATTGACAATGATTCGAATTCGCGGCAAAGAACCGGAAGACGCAGAATTCATTTCGAGCGACTTCTTCAAGCAATTCAAAAAGGGTCGCATCCCAGCTCCGGATCCAGCTCAATACCCTGCCCCGGTTGAAATCCGCTTGGTATTTGACCGCGTTCATGAGCGCGCTTTGGAAGAACTGAGAGGCTACAGCGACAAGGATCTCGAGGAAAGCCTGCCAGCGCCAACATCGGTCTTCGACACGAAACTGGGTTCTGTCTTTTTTTGCTCGAACCATGAGATGATGCATGCGGGACAAATTGGCTTGCTACGGCGACTGCTGGGCAAAGCCCCCGTGCGATAATTACCGTGCGATAATTACCGGCTCGCACTGTGTCTACTTCCACAAGCGGCCGTCACCCTGTCGAACTTCATGAATTCCCCACGTCGTGTCCCTTCAATTGCCGGACACGTTTCTCGATGCGGGTCAAGACCTCGAAATCGCTCGGAAAAGGGGATTCAAAGGCTGGCCGCAGTGGAATTGGGATGTCATCCATCCGATAGACCGTTCCCGGCACGTTAATTCCGTATGTGGCCACAGAGAAAGCGACGGTGGCGTGTCGTGTGGTCGGAGTTTCCTTCGGATCAAACGCGACATAAGGAATCGACTTAAGGTGATCTCGCGCCGGTTGGCTGAAGTTCGCCATCGGATCACTGGCAATGATCATGGCAGCGTCGGCCTCGCCACGCGCCAAGACATCCGAAGCGGTGTATTCCCCTGGGTTGAACCGCGGAAAACCTCTCGTCAAATTCACACCGAATGGAAAACCTGTGCGCCAAGCGACGACATTGTCCGCGCCTGTCACATTGCCATGACCTCGATTTGGCTTACAGACAAATCGAGTATACTGATTCATATCGCGAGTCAAAGCCAACAAAGCTTCACTATTTGCGTGTTTACCGCGCGTCATCGTCAGGCCCATCCCGAAGAAAATCACGCCGAATTTGGCCGCCTTCATACGGTCCATCAGGTCCTGCCAAACAGCCAACTCCAAACCGGTATCTTTCAACACCTGGTCGGCATCCAGTTCGATATCGCTTGCCAAAGCCCGCAAGATCCACAGAGCTTCAAAATCACAGCGAGGCTTAATTTGCAGAAAAATATCTGCGGCCTTGGCAGATTTGGTTTTTCTAACATCAACGATCACACAGGTGCGATCTTTTCGACCATTGGGCACGAACATGCCTTTGGGCATCAAACTGTATTTTGTGAAGTGTCGTGGATGACTCTCAGCCGGATTCGATCCCCAAAAGATAATCAGATCTCCACGATTCCGAACCTCGCCCAATGACGCAGTCACTTCTCCCACACCTTGGAAGGCCATGCCGGAGGGGCCGTGACAGACGCTGGTCGTCGTATCGACTAAACCGCCAATCCAATCACTAATACTCACCGCCACGCGTTGCGATTCGGAAGTAGTATCGCTCAGGCCGTAGGTCAGCGGATATCGGGCGGATGAAAGAATCTGAGCCGCACGTTCAATCCCATCGGCAACCGACGCTGGTTTACCTTCGATTAAACAGGCAGGCCGATCTTCGATTTCGTGATTGAGAAACCATGCCTTTCCCAGCACGCACGCACGGCGAGCCTTCACGATTTGATGTCCTTTGACATGCAAATCAATATCATCACAAACACAGCCACAGAACGTGCAAGTGGCATCTTCTACAATCCGCAATTCGTCAGAATCACGCGGCGTTTCGGCTATCGACATAGCAGGTCGACCATTAGAGAGTACGATCCATTTCTTCGCTCGGGTGAAGCGGCCGCAGCCACTTCGTACGTTCACCTGAGACGACGGGAGGACAACACAAGAAGAGCCTCCATCCCATTCAATTTCATTCTAATTCAAAGTCGCTCAAAACGATAGTCGGAAGAGCGTGACCGCCGCTCCGTAGCGAAAGCACATGACAGGCCGTTCCAGTGAGGGAATCGTGGTCACAGGAATTATTGCAGTAACAGATTTCGAAAAAACTCGTATCCCAGACCTTAGAAACGATTCCACCTCGGTACAAATCGTTTGACACGATCCCAGGTTTTCGGCGATTCTGAGCCGGTTTCTGCCGGGATTTCCTGGGGCAATTCACGAACAGGACGTTCTGCTAGTTCTTGCACGTCAAGAGGCACGTTGTTCAATAAATATTGCGGCCAGTATCCACCGAGTCGACGCAAGCAATCACTGACCATGCCATTTTCGCGCAGATAATCCATAAAGGTCACAAGATTCGCCAACACCTTCACCTCTCGGTCGTCTAACGCCAAGATATCGAAGAGCTGTACATCATCGATCATCACCACGCCCTTACCGCTAACTTCGATACCGATTTTGAGCTGTTCTCCAATCCGCGGCAGGTGACTGACACGAAAGACGAACTGCTTCCATTCCCCGTTGAGACTCCGATTGGGATGATTGGCACCGATCGGCGCCCAGGGGTAGTAAGTTTGTTCGTTGGCGCGTAGCACCAAACGAATCTGGGGCTGTTGCTTCAAGTCTGCGACCTTGGCACGTATGGCGACAGAAAGACGTCCGGACTCAGGAGGGTCGATTGGATCGCTCAAGATCATGCGTGTTTTTCGGGCTGTCGCAACGGACAACAACTGCTGCCCATCAAACGCATTCGACGCATCGACTTTAACATGAAAAGCGGCCGACGCAGTTGACCAACCGGTGATATCGCCCGTCGTCGTGATGGCCGATTCGAAACTCGGATTTTTCAACAATCGCAAAGAAGGTGGGTCCCGCAAATGAGCCGCACGCGACACCAAATCTTCAACGCGGTTTTTCAGGCCGGGCATCACGTCGGGGGGCAAGGTGACGGCGGCATCTTCAACGGTCAAAACGGCGTCCGCCTTCACTGCAACGATATCGAACGGGGAAAGCATCAGATTCCAATTAATTTGATCACCTTCCTGCTTGATCGCCTCAACACGTGCGCGACCCAACGCTTCGAACTGCACCGTCCTGCGAGAACGAAAACTTAAGGTAGCTCCAATTTGCCAAGGTGACTCATTGATCACGTAAAAATAGGTTTCACTATTCTTCACAAGTCGCCTCACACGTAACGGCTGAATTTGTTGCGACTCTAAAACCACGTCCTCAAACGGCTCGTCAGGTAGATGCTGAAACACCGAAAGGAATCGATTTACCGACTCCTCCTGACCGAGTGGAAGCATCCAACCACCTTCAAAAATAACTCGCGTATCCCGAGTCGCGAGTGAACGAATGAAACGCTGACGATTTGCATCTCCTACGGGCGAGATTTGCGCGACGAGGGAAACCAGGGTGTTTCGCTTCCCAAACGGACTCACCTCGTCAAAGGAAGGAAGCCTTGCGCGGTACGGATCATGCAAAAAATGCGTCCCCGGCACCGAAGTCTTGAAGTACTCGTCGACCTCTTCGGATTGATTGAACTCGATATCGGCGCCAACCTGGGATTCGGGCGAATTCCAGGCGAACAATTCAGGCCGGAGCAAAACGATCGATGGAGACGCCGTCAAGGCACGAGCATCCAGGCCCAATTCCGTCATGGCACGCTCAACGCTCGCCTGACGAGGCAACGCGGGTCGAAAAGCACGTTGCACGGGCTTGGATTCCACCAGTCGGCCAGCGGCCAAATAGAGTCGTGCTCGTGGCCGATAGCGTTGCAATTCCGTCGACATTTGCTGGTAAAATTTCGTGAGTCGACCCGCCCGATACGCCAACCATTTTTCACGAATCCCGGCGTCGTCGACGATCTTCCGAATTGACGAATTGCCGAGGCTTTCTCCAAGCGTCTGGCTTTGAAAATCCCCCAAGGTGTTGGAATCCAATCCCCAGTTGGCGTCGGGAAACTGTGTGTAACCATCAGGCGTCATCGTAATACTGACTCCACCAAATGAAGGGTGATTGCTGTAACGTGCGGCAATCTCTTTGATCACAGCAAGCATCGCTTGCTGCACTTCTTCATCCAACGGATTGTAGTACGGCGCCTTTCCACGTTTACTGCCATGCGTTTCAATCCACGACATCCCGTTTTCATCGACTAAATCGAGACCCAGCTTTTCATCCTGTGCATGCCAACGCAATTCTTCGAGCTCGGGTAAAGGTGTCGCAAATTCGACCGCAGGCACCAACTGAATGCCTTCGCGATCGCAGATTCGGAACAACATCTCCAAGACATCTTTGCGGACCGCATCCTGTCCACTGGCAAAAAACGCACCCCGATCATGCTTCGGCGTCGGCTGAAGCAAACGACTGGGATAAAGCGCACTGCCTTCACTCACACAGGTCATCACCAAACCGTTGTAACCTGATCGCTTGACGTGGCGCACCATCCGTTGGCCACCATCAAAAAACGTTTTCCAGTCCTCCAAACTGCGACCGGTCTCCGGATCAAGCCCCTCGGTCGCCCCAAAACACTCCGGGAAGAGTGGACGCTCGAAATAAGCAAATGCGTAACGTCCATCCTGAACAGGTCGTTGATCGACCGCGGCGCTCGCGCGGCGATGCACTCGCAAATGACCGAAAATCGCCGAACGATCATCTCGAAGATTCGTGACTAAGACCATGGGCGACTTGGTCTTCGGCCAGAATGTCAAGCGATGCTGATTGACTAACTTGGGTTTGACGGCAACGCCGGATACGTCCTCTTGGGATATGTGTACGCCAGAATCAAGTCCGACAGGAATCACCTTCCCCGCCGGATTAGGCTCGATGATACTCACCACAAAACTCTGCGAGTGATTGCCGGGAAAATCAATTTCAAGCTCGTGCTCAGCACCCACCTCATCAATGGGTAGTGGATAGGCCTGCCAACTCGATTCCGGCAGGGAAGTCCAGGTCCGACCGTCTCGGGTGATACGGCTGGCCTTCACATTCCCCAAGGGCCCTTCCGATCGCAGGCCGGGCAGCAGCGTCCATTGGGGAAGCCGTGTCAATCGCTCCCACCAATTCTTTTGTGTCGGGTCCAGATCCAAGATTAAGCGGCGCGGCTCTTCTTCGGTCCTCGCTGGTGTGCCACTCGCAACCACAACAAGTTGAAGCTGCCTCTTTGCAATTGGTTTGTCGCCCGACAAGGGGGAACTTAGCCGACGATTGGACAAGGCAATCCTTAGATCATAAACACCTTCAACCTCTGGAATCTTAGCCAAACAACGCTCCCAAGCAGCCAATCTACCAAGGGCATCTGACCGAAGAGTCTGAACTTGTTCCCATATCATCTCGCGACTGCGAGCCGAATAAAGTCGCATAACACAGCGGACGTTCGATCCCGGAGAAACTCGCAATTCATGCGGTACAACGTCTAACATAAAGGCTTCATTCGGTCTAAAAACCAAATGATCCCTCTGAAAACGAAGCCGTATGAAGTCACCCGGCGAACGTCGAATCACGAGGCGATTCTTGTCGGAATCCAATGACTCACTGCGGTAACCCGAGACCAATTCCTCCAACGGAATCTCGACGACGCGAGCCGTCCGCTCGCCCGCCGCCAACAATTCCACTCGCAACTTGGAGGTGAGTGGAGCAGTGACCGTGATTTCAAGCCCGTCATAATTACGGTTTCGACGTTGTGAAATGAGAAGCTGTTGCCCACGCTGCGTTATCGTTCCTGGCTCATCCGCATCCATTCCTAACAGACTCAGATCACGCATTGTGCCGCCATCCACCAACATCACACGCCCGCCCCACTGTCGCTCGACTCCACCTCCCCAAGCAATGTGAAGTCTCAAATCAGTGTCCGCTAAGACACCATGGGCGCAGCAGCCTACGATCACTATCGGTAGCAACAGCTTTTGCCAGATCCTGGCACAGCTTAGCGCAAACACCGCCATCGGACCTCCATGTCCGGGAGCCTTCTGGACTCAATCATCGATTGAGCACGCGTAGCAGAAAAATGTCGTTCTCGAGAAATTGGCGACGGATTATAAACAGCACAGCCGTCTGAGTGCCAGCCCGATGTGCACGCCAACCGATCGACGATCCCTTGTTGACAGATAGCGGTGCTATGACAGCAACCGGCGAACGTCACTTGACGCAAGGAACGCAGAGATTTAGCAAGTAATGGCCTTCAGCAACGATCGCTAGAAAGATAACAAAAGTCCCTTGACTGATGTTTCTAGCAACCGACAAACAGCGCCTCGCATCAAGAGAAATTCGCATTGATACGCAATCCTGCCACACCGCTTCCAGCTCAGAAGCTTGATTGATGCGGACGAGTCGCCGAACGGACGGGTCAAACGGCCGCTCAGTTCAGAGCGGTTAACAGCAGCTCGTGCAACGGCTCAAGCCGTTGCCAATTCGCGTCGTTCGAGACGGCTCTGACTTTCCGTAAAAGCTCTTTAAATTCTGCCACGACATCGGGACATCGATCCGACACATCGTTGAAATCCCAATAATCATCGGGTTTGAGATACAACTGGCAGTTCGTTTCCGAGCCAGTCTCATCGAGTCTAGCGAGCCAAGTGGGCGTATGAAGCATCCATTGCTGATTCGCCTGAGCAATCGCCTGTTGAGGCCAGGGTAAGCTAGGCGATTCGAGCAAACGCAAGAGACTGTGCGACCAGTTGCCATCCACTCGAAACCATTCATTCAACGTTTCATTTAACATGTCGGGTTGAACGAATTGTTGACAGCGAACCGAATGGGTGGCTTGGCCTGGCACTCGCATTAAAAGAGGTACATGCAGGAGTTCGGAGTGCAAGCTGAGATCTGCCTCACCGATAATACCGTGTTCTCCCAGCGGATAGCCGCGAGCGCCCATTAGCACGAACAAAGTCGGAGAATTCGCGCGGTCGAGTGTCTCTAGCAACATCGACAAGCAGGCGTCGATCATTGCGACCTGCCCCGCATAAGCCCAAATCCAAGCCTGTAATTCATCACGATCGAAATCGACAGGAAGTTGCTGATTGGGACGAGCATCACCACGAGGCGGCTCGGGATCGTCTTCCTCAACGTAGTAATCGCGAAGCTCAAGCGGTGCGTCCCAACAACCCTGCATTCCCTGACTGTGAATCCAAATCAGATCATGTTCTTGACTCTCAATCGCTTGCTCCGCAAAGGAAAACAAACGGGCCACGTTGGTGTCTTCGATTTCGGTTTTCACCCCATCAGCGGTGACCACAACTTCGACCTGGTCGAACCCCGAGTGCAAAGGATGTGCAGCCACCTCGGGTTCGTCGCTAATCAGGCATGACGGATGGCCCGCTGCTCGAATTATTTCCGCGAGACAACGGTCACCTTGAGACGGCTCAAGAGCCGCATGCCCACCTTGCCAGAGAGTGCGATAGAGCGAATTCAACTGCGGCGAATCGACCCAAGCTTGGTCGACCAGGAGCGACTGGGATGCCAGTTGATTGAAGCCAGGCGTGTCGATCCAGGTGTTGCCGAAAGGGCCCAAATATCCCGCCCCGAGCCGATCGATCACCAGGACGACTGCACGGCGTTTTTCCTGACTTGCTTCAACCATCGACGTTACGTCTCATTCCGTCGCTGCAGGAGATTGAACGGCGTCGTGAATGACTTCCTCAACCGGAACAAGACCAGCAGCCGGACTGAGGAAGTAAAGTGCAACAATCGCAGATACCGCCAGCAGTATGACCAACCTGGCATCTGGCTCAATAAACCAGTACCGCGGTTTGGAACGACAGAAAAAGCTCAAACAGAGAACGCCGGTAATAACAATAACCGCACCGCCGGTAATGGCATGTGTATTGGCGACATCTTCGAGGAGGGAGCCGCGGTAGACAAGATCCACCGGAAAGAGAATGGCCATATTAAATGCATTGCTACCCAGGACGTTACCCACCGCCAAGTTAAAGGCGCCCATGCGGACCGCCATCGCCGTTGTCACAACTTCGGGCAGCGAGGTAGTGAGTGCGACAAAGGTGCTTCCTACAAAAGTCCCACCCAAACCTGTGTCGGTCGCAATTTGATCGGCCGTCGGTGCCAGATATCCGGCCGCCACGAAAATCACCGCGGTCGAGATCAAATATCCCGTCACCGCCTGCGTGGTCCCGTAGGACGACGCTCCATTTTCCTCGGGCGTCTCGCCGGGGGCCAGCTTTTGATCCATATAGATCAAACGAAGGCAAAAAATGTAGGCCAGAAAAATCAGGCTTGGGCCCAGGCTAAGCCCCATCCAAGCAAGTGGAAATCCTTTCAGCACCGTGAAGACAACCACGATCGCAGTTAAGATGATGGTCGTGATCGCAGACAGCGCGTGCTCAGCGGATGCAGGTGAAAGAATTGGCTCTTTCCGCCGATGACAGAGATCCATAATCGCCAAAATGAGTAGATTAAAAAGTGAACTTCCCACCAAAGCTCCCACGGCAAGATCTGGGGCGGGAGGAGTCTTAATCACCGCGGCACAATCCACGGCCAATTCGGGCAAGCTGGTTGCAGCAGCCAGCAGAATCAATCCAGCCAGCGTGCGACCGAGTCCAGTCACCTCCGCAATCGCATCGGCGTATTTGGTCAGAAAAAGACCGGCCACCACGATAACTGCGGCCAAGAAAATGAATTTAACAACAAGAAATGCCATGAGGACCTACACAAAGGTTGGGAAAAGTGGCGGAAGCTGAGAAGAGCAAAATCCCATCAGAATGTCAACGAGGTTAGACAGCCAAAACGCCAACCGGCAACAACTGTCGACGACCGTTTACCCGACCCCCTATCTCCTCCATCACCGCGGAAAGTTAGGCGTCTTTCGGGCAAGAACGACCGCTCGCTTGAAGTTTACGGGCTTAGTTGCGTAACATAAGGCATAGACAAATCACCAACCGACTCCAACAGGAGCTTCAAGATGAGCGAAAAGTCAGGTTTTTCTCGCCGAACATTCATGGCAGCGGCCAGTGCCACCGGAGCAGCCGCGGCGGCCACAAAGTGGACCGCTAAGAGCTACGGCAACATCCTTGGAGCCAACGATCGAATACGAATTGGCTTTATTGGTGCCGGCGGCATGGGATCAAATCACCTGAATGCAATCGCCAAACTGAAGGATCAAAACAATCTGGAACCCATCGCCGTCGCCGATTGCTGGAAGACTCGAGCCGAAAAAGGGGCCAAAACGGTGGGGGCCACTCAGTCCTCACAAGACTATCGCAAGGTACTGGACATCAAAGACATCGACTACGTCACGATCGCGACTCCTGAACATTGGCATAGCGACATGACCATTGCGGCGATGGATGCGGGCAAAGCGGTCTATTGTGAAAAACCGATGACGCACACGATCCCAGAGGCTCAACAGGTCATCAAGAAACAGGAAGAAACAAAAATGCCCCTGCAGGTCGGGGTGCAAGCAATGTCGGACGACAGTTATGAATCGGCCGGAGAGGCAATTCGTGATGGGGTGCTTGGCCAAGTCGTGCAGGCTCAGATCGAATACGTGCGACGTTACGGCGAACAAGGGCCATGGCGACAGCCGGGACTCAAAGACGATAGCCCGAAACCAGGCGACCTCGATTGGAAATCATGGCTTGGCCATGCTCCGCAAACTGACTGGAATCCGCACCACTATTTCGAATGGCGCAACTATTCGCAGTATTCGGGTGGAATTGCCACTGACCTATTCATTCATCGTATCACTCGCATCATGAAGGCCTGTGATCTGATTTACCCTCGCCGAGTTGTCGGCATGGGGGGAATCTGGCAATGGTCAGATGGACGCGACTTGCCAGACAACTTCGAAATGATTTGCGAGTATCCTCGCGGCATGACGGTCTATGTGCTTGGCACGATGAGCAACCGAGTCGGAATTGACCATGTGATTCGTGGGTATCGCGGCACCATGTATTTCACACCGAATGGCTGGGTTGCCAAAGACAAAGACGATAAAGTGTTGGCCGAACACAAAAAGACGGGTGGCGAAGATATTCACCTTCATCACACCAATCTGCACAACCATTTGCGTAATGGAGAAGCATTGAACTGTCCCGCACCGCTGGGGTTGGCGGGCGTCGCTGCCGTTTGCATGGCCAATGACTCTTGGCGAACCGGTCAGATGATGGGCTGGGACGAAAAGCGAGGCCAAGTCGTGCCGGCAAACCAGCTCTAGAAAATAAAATCGCGTCCGCCAAGAGCTCGTTGCAACCATTGGGCAACGACAGGGCGAACCGAACTCGACAACGAAAGGACGGCCAACACGAGCCGTCCTTTTTCACCTTGGTTGTTGATCAAGTTTCCCTGCTCGACATCCATCTTTCAAGGAAACGAAAATAGGATCGAAGCTTGATCGCTGACCATTTTCCTCTCCAGCGAACGAGATTCAGGAAATCGTGATGCTGATGACTTGAATGGGAGTGGCTGGACGATCATTGGGACCACAAGGCGTGTTCTCGATTTGAGTGACAATATCCATGCCTTCCGTGATCTTTCCGAACACAGGATGTTTTGACGCACCGGCTGTGAACCAGTCCAGATAATCGTTGTGCACCGTGTTGATGAAGAACTGCGAGCCACCACTATTTGGCTGTCCTGTGTTGGCCATCGAGAGCGTCCCTGGTTCATTCGACAGCTTGGCGTCGGCCGGGTGCTCATCCTCAATGGTTCCATGGGGGGGGCCCCCCGTTCCGGCTCGGCCGCTGTTGGGATCTTTGCTGTGTGGACAACCAAACTGGATCATGAATCCATTGATTACACGGTGAAAGTGTAAGCCGTTGTAAAATCCAGATTCCGCAAGATCGATAAAATTCTGTGCCGTTTTCGGCATCTTATCCTGATAGATCTCCACTTTGAAAGATCCCAAACTGGTTTCGAAAGTTGCGACGGGATTCGCCATGGCTCAAATCGCTTTCACAAAGAGGGCTAATAGGTAACGCACTACATGACGCCTGAATGTACCAAATGTTGAATCATGTCCAAGACGGGCTAGGCCGAGAATGATCAATCCCTCCGAACACCGAGTAATGATGTCTGACACAAACCTCTTGATCGATGGCCCTCCACAAGCCGAATTGACGCTTGTCCTCGCTCACGGTGCGGGCGCGGCAATGGATAGCCCATTCATGCAGTTCTTTGCGGAGCAGCTTGCAAAGCACGGCTACCGCGTTGTCCGCTTCGAGTTTCCGTATATGGCAAGGCGTCGCACGAGCGGTAAACGCAGTCCACCCAATCGAGCTCCGATCTTGGAACAAACCTGGCAGGATATCATCCACCGATTGGAACCAAGCTCGCTCGTCATCGGTGGAAAATCACTGGGCGGTCGAATCGCCAGCATGGTCGCCGACGACAACCGCATTCAAGGCGTGATTTGTCTCGGCTATCCTTTTCATCCACCCGGCAAACCTGACCGGTTGCGAATTGATCACCTACAAGAGCAGCAAACTCCTACTCTGATCTTGCAGGGTACACGAGATCCATTTGGTCGGGAGTCGGAAGTATCTGACTATCCACTCGCGAAATCAGTGCGAGTGGAATGGCTTGAAGATGGTGACCACAGTTTCAAACCCCGCAAATCGTCCGGACGAACCGAGGAACAAAACTGGCGAATGGCCGTAGCCGCCATCGATAACTTCTGCCGCCAATTATGACTGCACGCATCAGGGGCTCCTCCAACGAGACAGACAACCGAGGGCGCACAAAGCCTGATCCAGTGGCCGCTTGTGAATGACTGACGAACAGGCTACCTTGCATGGCAGAACGTGTCCCCCGAAAGGAATTCATTGAAATGCTCGAACTCTACGGTCAAATCGAAGAAACGGTGGCCGCGATCCGCTCGAAATGGAACCAAACTCCAGAGGTCGGCATCATCCTAGGCACGGGACTGGGCAGCCTGGTTGAACAAATCGATGTTGAGGCGACATTCGACTACGAAGAGCTGCCACATTTTCCTCGCTCAACTGCGATTAGCCACGCTGGCCGCCTTGTCTGTGGCAATCTGTGTGGCCTTCCCGTGATGGCGATGGAAGGTCGGCTGCATATGTACGAAGGATATACCCTCAAACAAATCACGCTTCCTGTTCGAATCATGAAGGCGCTTGGCACCGAAATGCTAATCGTCTCGAACGCGTGCGGAGGCATGAATCCCTACTATCAATGCGGCGACCTGATGGTCATCGATGATCACATTAACCTGATGGGTGACAACCCATTGATCGGGATCAACGACGATCGACTCGGACCTCGCTTTCCTGACATGTGCGAGCCCTATGACCAGGAACTGATCGAAACGGCTCTGGGAATCGCCCGTCAACAAGACATGACATTGCATCGGGGGGTGTTCGTCGCCGTGGCCGGCCCTAACTTGGAAACCCGTGCCGAATACCGCTTCCTGCGAACTATCGGGGCTGACGTGGTGGGTATGTCGACCGTCCCCGAAGTCATTGTCGCCGCCCACTGCGGTTTGCGGGTGGTCGGCTTCTCGATCGTCACCGACCTCTGCTTTCCCGATTCCCTGAAACCGGCGGTCGTCGAAGAGATCATCGGTCACGCAAACGCGGCTGAACCAAAACTTCGCGCGTTGGTGATGGGAGTCATCGAGAGAAAAGCGGCAAAAAATTGAGCCCTTTCAACTAACCCCACACCGGCAAATCCGAGCTTCAAAGCGCGCCGCTGCGCCAAGATAAATGAGCATTTTTGCTCGACAAACTCTCGAGCTCTGCCGGTTCACCAAGAGGTAATACGGAACGTCCACTGAATTTGCTGGACTTATTTCGGAAAAACGAGAAACCTGTCAATAAGTGATGAGTTTGTGGCTCATCACAAATTGATGAATTTTTTGCGAAACAATTGGATCATGGATAGGGAAGAGGTTAGCATTGACCCCGCGTCTTCACGCTCCGCAGGCGAAATGATGATCCGAGTCTTGATCATCGCGTACGGCAATTCCATGAATCCATGGCGACATTTTTCAAATCGATGTGCCTGGTCGCAGCTCGCATTGAATCAATCTGTTAACACAAATTGGGCTCTCTAGATGATATCACGCAAACGTAAATCGCCGTCAACTCGTCGTATTCGTAAGTCGTTTAGCCAAGTGGAAAACCTCGAAGCCCGCATCGTGCTCGACAGTACCGTCGTCTTCAACGAGATCATGTTTAATCCGGTTGGCGAAAATGACGGCCAAGCCGAGTGGATCGAACTCTACAATCAGCTGTCGTTGGATATGGACATTTCGGAATGGGTTTTAACAGGGGGTGTCGATTATACATTTCCCGATGAAACGATTGTCCCCGGACGGAGTACGCTCCTGATTGCGGCAGATCCCACGGCGCTTGCAGCGAACGGTATCACGGGTGCCCATGGTCCTTGGTCGGGTCAATTGAGTAACTCAGGTGAAGAACTACGACTGTATAACAACGATGAACGCTTGATGAACGTTGTTGACTACGGTGATTCTGAGCCATGGCCTTCCGCGGCCGATGGGGCTGGAGGAAGCTTGTCAAAGGGCGATCAGTTCGGCGCCAGCGACGTAGTTGAAAATTGGACGTTCAGTTTGGAAGTCGGGGGCACGCCGGGTCTGGACAACTTTGTGAAACCGGGCACTTTTCGCTCCACAGAACTTTTGGCGGAAGGTTCGACAGCCAAAGCGTTCGTGCCAGCAAATGGAGATCTGGGTGATCGTTGGATTGCCAACGATTTTGACGACTCAGGGTGGACTAGCGGCAATCTGGGCGTTGGCTTTGACTCAGCCCGCACCCCAACTTATGACCCTCTCTTGAATCTCGACTTGGATGATCCCCCGAACGGTCAAGCCGCAATCCCGATGGAAGACATCAACCCCAGTGTTTATGTCCGAATTCCGTTTGAGGTCCAAGGCGAGGTCGCATTCGACAAATTACGTTTACGAGCTCGGTACGACGACGGCTTTGTTGCCTATCTCAATGGCGTTGAGATTGCGAGCGACCATGCTCCCGGCCGTGATGGCGATACAGACACGTTGGCTTGGAATTCGGAAGCAACCTCGTCTCACAGCGATCGACTCGCTGTTTCGTATGTTGACTTTGACATCAGCGAACACGCGAATTTACTGAAGTCAGACGGGCAGAACATCCTGGCGATCCAGGGTATGAATAGCTCGGTAAGCGGCAACGATCTTCTACTCGACTTTCTGATCACCGGCGACAACGAGATTTTCCCCAAGGCAAAACCAACCATCGCCTTCAATGAAGTTGCCGCCCATGATGCTGAAGCATTCTTTGTTGAGCTAATCAATGTAGGCTCGGCGGATGTGGATTTAGCCGGTTTATCCATCAAATCAACAGATGGTGGCGAATACGTTTTAGAAAATCAGACACTCGCACCAGGCGCCTTGTTGGCCATTAACGAAGCACAATTGAGTTTCCGTCCAGCCGACACCCAACGATTAACAATTTTTTCCGCAGACGGTGAAGCGATTTCTGACAGTCGCCGAGTGACAGGACGTCTGCGAGGGCGTTCCGTACAACACGATGGAGATTGGCTCTACCCCTCAATCGTAACGCCGGGTTCCGAAAACAGATTTGAATTCCAGGATGACATCGTCATCAACGAAATCATGTACCACCCGCATCCTGAGTTGGGAATTTCCGACATCCCCGCTCAGTACGATCGCGAAGACATCGTCAGCATGACGGATGAATGGCGTTACAACGCAACGGGAATTCGATTGAATGCAAATTGGGCTCAGCAAGAATACACGGTCGGCCCCAACGGTTGGGCTCAAGGTGCGGCTCCGTTGGGAGCAGAAACATCAAGACTGGCTTATCCGATCAACACGGAATTCCCGCGTCCCAGCGCGAACAACCCCTCCTTTGCCACCTATTACTTCCAAACCGATTTCGAGCTATCCAATGAGCAACTCAGCTCCATCGAGTTGCTCGAATTGAGCCATATGGTGGACGATGGAGCGGTCATTTACCTGAATGGCAACGAGATTCTGCGTTTTAACCTTCCCGCCGATATCGACGCCGACACGTTCGCACCTTCTTCCACCCGTAATGCCGAATTGCTCGGCCCCATAAGTGTCTCCTCGGACTTCCTCAAGGTCGGCAAAAACATCTTGTCAGCCGAGGTACACATTCGCAACACGAGCGACAGCGACATCGTCTTTGGTGCAAATTTAGTTCGCGGCACAAAGACCTCGGAAATCATTCCTGGTCGTCCATTCCGCGAAATCCCCGAAGGTGAATGGATCGAGCTATATAACAAGGGTACCGCGGCTGTCGATCTATCCGACTGGAAGATCGAGGGGGGCATCAGTTACAACTTCCCCGCGGAAACGCAAATGGCGCCAGGTGAATACTTAGTCATCGCCAAAGATGCCGAATACCTCTCCCAGCAATACCCCGACATTCGCACCATCGGAGACTTTTCAGGCTTATTGAGCGATCACGACGACCGAATCTTATTGGTAGATGGCAACAAGAATCCCGCCGACGATGTTCATTATTACGAGGGTGGTAGTCGCTGGCCGAGTCGCCCCGACGGTGGAGCCGTCAGTCTAGAATTGACTGATCCAAATGCCGATAACAGCATGGGTGAAGTTTGGGCCGAAAGTGATGATTCCGCTGAGGTGGAATGGGTGACGCACAGCTACCGTGGTATCTCGCAAAGCGACATCTATGGGCGCGCACTCTTTAATGAATTCGTCTTTGGCTTACTCAGCAAGGGTGAATTCTTAATCGATGACATCCAAGTCACCGAAGATCCAGATGGCCAGGCAATCCAGCTAATTCAAAACGGCAGTTTTGAAGGGGATTCAATCGGTGACTCACCGGAAAAATGGCGATTAATCGGTAACCATTCCGGAACCGTCGTTGATGATGAGGGCAACAAGGTACTGCATGTCGTGGCGACTGGTGCACAAGCACACGTTCACGACCATGCGGAAACCACCTTCATCGACAACACGAAAATCGATGACGGCGCCGAATACGAATTGGCATTCAGGGCCAAGTGGATTACGGGCAATAGTCAAATCAACAGCCGTTTGTGGTTCAGCCGACTCGGGAACACACTGCAACTCGACATTCCAGATCGCCCCGGAACTCCCGGCGCTGAGAACAGCACCCAAGTCGCTAACACGGGCCCCACCTACCGTGAATTCCGCCACACCCCCACCACGCCGACGGACAAAGAAGAAGTCACTGTCCGCGTCCGCGCGGCAGATCCAGACGGCGTCACAGAAATGAAACTTTGGTGGCGAGAAGACAAAAAAAGCTGGAATACAGCCAGCATGGTGCAGTCTAACTCCGGCATGTATGAGGCCGTGATTCCCCCTCACGAAAGTGGGACCGTCGTCCAATTCTACGTGGAAGGCCGAGACGGTGCGGGAGTTATTTCAACCTTCCCGGCGACGGGAGCCGACTCGCATGCACTCTACCAAGTCGAAGACAACATCACGCCTAAGTCTCCGATCGACCGATTTCGAATCGTGATGAGAGACGACCAATACGACCTGTTGTTTGACACTACCAATCGCATGAGTAATCAGGTACGCGGCATTACACTCGTGCACAATAACGATGTCTTCTACGACATTAAAACCCGACAGACAGGCAGTCGCTGGATTCGGCCGAATAGTGGTTACAAAATCGTATTCAATCCTGACAACTTGTTCTACGGCGTTCACGATTCAGTCCGCTTCGACCTGAACGGCATGGCCGAGATCGTCATGAAGCAAATGTTAAACCGTGCGGGCGACTCAAAAGCTAGTGCCTACGATGACGCTGCCTTCATCGTCAGTCCCAACCGGGCCCACAATCACGAAGTCATTCTTCAAATGGCACGTTATGAAAACGTCTATTTGAACGAACAGTTCGAAGATGGTAGTGACGGAACAAAATACGAACTTGATGACGTGACCGTTCCAACCTCCCCTCGTGGCGGAGTCGAGGGTTTAAAGACAAACACCGAAGTCAACACAGGCCGCGATATTGGTGGCAATCGCAGCATGACGCAACGTCAAGGCGGCGATCCCGAATTCTACCGGGCCCACCTCCTGATCAAAAGCAATCGTGCCAAAGATGACTTTGATTCGATTCGACGAATGGCTCAGGCGATTCATGTTGAAGACGAAATGGAACTCTTCGAAAGAACAAATGAGGTCATGGACGTTGACCTCTGGATGCGACACTATGCAAATCAAGCATACTTCGGGAACTGGGATACGTATGGCTTCCGACGCCCGAAAAATTTACGAATGTACGCCCGCCCCTCGGACGACCGCATGATCCCCCTATTCTGGGATTGCGATCTCTGCAATTTTTCAGAGCCGATTAAAACTCGCAGCGAATCCACATCTCGACTCGACGAAATCCGAGACATCCCCCACAACCTACGACTTTTCTGGGGGCACATGCACGACTTCATCACGACCTCCTTTACCGCAGATTATGTCTCTCGTTGGGCACTCCACTATGGTGCGATGTTCAACAACGCGACTCACGGAGGAGATGAAAACTTCAGTGGCATCACCTCCTCAACTCGATCGCGAAGTGAACGGGCGATGCGTGATCTGAAAAACGACATCGCGGAAGTCGATTTCTCAATCAGCACTAACAATGGTCAAGATTTCACGACGGAAGACGACATCCTGACGCTGGAAGGAAAAGGCTGGGTCAACATCCGCCAGCTACGACTTGTCGGAAGCGAGCAAAACTTGGACGCATTCTGGCCCACCGCCGACGGTTGGCGCATCCAGCTGCCACTGAGCTACGGGGAAAACAACATCCAAATCGAAGCGATCGATTTCAGTGGCAATCTAATTGGTATGCAATCCATTGCTGTCAACAGCACCGCCGGTGATCCGGTAACTCAATCGCTACGGGTCAGTGAAATCAACTACAACCCGGCTGATCCAAGTGCCCAAGAAATTGCTGCTGGACATGACAATAGCGATGATTTTGAATTCATCGAACTCACGAACATCGGAGATCAAACAATCCCACTGGCAGCCGTCAAGCTACTTCGCGTCGGAGATTCGGAAGAAGGAGTAAGCTTCGACTTCGCTAAGGGAGCGATTTCAAGCCTCGGACCAGGCCAGTCGGTTGTCGTCGCGGAAGATGCAGAAGCCTACCAGTTCCGCTATGGCGCTAACCTCGCTGGAGAGTGGTCTGGTGGCCTTAGCAACAACGCCGAAATACTCACCATCGAAGCGAACGGCGTCCATCTGCAACAGTTCAGCTACGACGATAGCTGGTATCCTTCCACCGATGGCGAAGGACGCACCCTACAAATTGTTGATGCTACCAACACCGAACTCGCTTCCTGGGGTATTGCCTCCAGCTGGCGTCCGAGCTCAACAATCAATGGAACACCCGGTAGAAGCGAAGCGGATCCCGGTGACTCAAATGGAGATGGAATCTTCGATTCGAGTGACCTGTTGCTTGTCTTCCAGGCGGGTGAATACGAAGACGCAATTCCAGGTAACTCGGACTTTCCCGAAGGCGATTGGGACGGGGATGGCGACTTCACAACCTCCGACTTGGTCTGGGTCTTCAACTATGGAAATTATTCCAACGGTGAACAGGCGATCGCCGCTGCCGCTGTTGATAAATCCCTCCAACGACTTTCCGTGACCGATGTCTTGCCGACGACGATTCGAACAATTGATTCAAAGCAAGAAAGCCCCCAACCTAGCCGACTCACAGCACAAATGGGTCATCGCACTCGTCTGGACCACCAAACTGTCGATCGACTTTTTGAAGACGAATCCAGGCCCAACAACGACATGGCCGATGAGGCGAGTAAAGTACGACTCAATTTGATTGGTGAAGTCGATGACGGAAGTTGGCTGTGATCGAATGCCCCGCGAACGGTGCACTTGAATCGGATTCCAGCGATTCGAAACAGCCTGGCGACGACACCGGCTCGCCGCCAAATCCAGCCAGATTGACCGGTCATTTGCGCAACAACCGGCTGGCAAACCAAGAGTCCGCAACCCCTCTCCCACTGAAGGAGGGAGTTCACGGTCGTCTCTCAGCCGCATCTTCAATCGATTTCAGCTCGGAATCGCCTCCGGGCCAAATCGCAATCTTCGCCCTTTCATGCGAAAAAAACGCTCCCACACCGCTTCGGACGACCGGCCTCCAGCCGTTTTGCGATCGCTGCAGGCCGCACAGCCGGACCGGTTGATTCAAATATTTTTACAGAATAAAAGGCCGTCTTTGCGGATCAGAACAAAACGCTAAGAATGAGGTATGTTGAGGGCGACCGAATCCAGTGCGCAGTTTAGCCGCCTTCAATTACGATAGGGATAGTTAAACTGCGGAGCCCCCCCGAACGTTCTTTGCAGGTCAAGAACCATGCCGATGCCAGGCTACCGATTTTTCACAACCCGAGTTGTCGATCAAACGACGATTGTGCAAGCAGTCGATCCGTATCTGCAAGGTACGACGGTAGCCGAATTGGTGAAGTTAGAGTTGGCCCAGATTGTCAAATCCTCGCCCAACCAACACTTGGTGATCGATCTGGCAAACGTCAAGATGATTTCTTCTTCGGTGATTTCGAGCCTTTTGACTCTCAAGCGACAACTGGGATCCAATGGTGTTTCGTTACGACTCTGCTGCATGTCAGAGTCATTACGTTATGTCTTTAAGACATTGAACATGGATGGCACGATCTTCGAAATATTCGAGTCGGTGGATGACGCCATTGCGGGTGATTCCAAGGGTCACTCGTATTTCGATGTTTGCGGTCGGGTCAGTCCGCCGGATGAAGAATCGGCCTGATCCTTGGCCCGTCTACTGAGCGAGTGAAACGCAGATGATCTGCTGATCATTGCGCCAATAGATGCTTTGATTCGCGAAGGCCGGATGCGACCAGACAACTTTGCGATTACCAATTTCGTGGGTCGGTTCGATGAGGTGTGCCCGACTGATCTCTTGATAGCCGGCAGGATCCATCTTTGCGATGATCAAATCTCCCAGATCGTTAGCGTGGAAGTACCGATCTTGATGGGGGATGGTAAACACGTTTGCCCAGAAAGCTGGCCGTTTACCGGTGGAGGGCTGAAAGGTCGACCAGACTCGTTCACCCGAATCCAGTCGAATGCACGAATAGCGACCTCCCTGACCACATGCGTAGACATGTCCATCCCGGATGACCGCGGTATTGAAAACGCCACCGATTCCAATCTTTGTATCTCCTCTCCAAACTGTCGAAGCCGATAAGCCGTTCTTCGCAATACGAATCCTGGCAGACTGTCGATTGAAGGACATCAAGAACAGCGAATCACCGGCTAGCCGAGGGATGCCGATCGACATGGCAAATGTTGCTCGGAAGGGCTCCGACCAATACACGTCGCCCGTCAGAGGGTCTAATCCGTTGACCGCATCGCTATCCCAGATGATCAGTTGTCGTTTACCGCCGATTGAGTAAATCATTGGTGCACAGTATCCGGGTTGGTTGGCTGACAAGGATCGCCACCGTTCCTCTCCTGTCATTTTATCGAAAGCCACACAAGTGGTGCCCTCTCCTCCGACCAGACAGATCAGCAAATCACCATCAACCAACGGATGAGCGGCGACACCCCATACGGGAATTTTGAGCTGATAGTCCTTTTTGAAATCATTCGACCAGACGACCGATCCATCCTTCGTATTGAAACAGAATAGATTTCCTTCTGCCCCCAGCGTGTAGACCCGATCGCCGTCGACGGTTGGCGTCACGCGAGGACCAATCGCATAGGTCGTGGCAGTCGTGTAAGGGCAATCGTATTCGTACTCCCAGACGATGCGTCCATCCGATTCCCGCAAACACAACACGCGTTCCTTTCCGGGTAACAGCTGCCGGAGAAAATTAGTGTTCTGCGGGGCCGGACCTTCATGCAGCAACTCGGCTGACTTGGGATCGGCCATATTATCAATCCGATCCATCAGATAAACGAATCCATCCGCGACAGCAGGTCCAGAATAGCCAGATCCGATCGACGTCTTCCATCGCAATCGCGGCCCATCCGCTGGGAACGTCGTGACAATACCTGACTCCCGCCAAACTCCGTCGCGTTTGACGCCCAACCATTGCGGCCAATCTTCGGCTTCAGCAACCGCGGCACAGGCCAAACTGATCACGCCTACGACAATCTTGATCTGCATTCGGCAGATCAAGAGAAAACCAGTCAAAGATCGCATACCGAGTCCTTTACTCAACTGAGTTTACACCTGTAGCTCAAGCTTTAGGACCTGTTCCCAGCAGTAAAAAGGCTACTTATTCCTATCGCGTGCGTCAATCATTCTCCCAAACATCGCCGAAGAATTCGACTCACCGGGGTCTGAATCGAATTTAGCTTCCCGATTGCTTTTGAATTTCCCCTGCCAAGATTGGGGGGATCGGGCAATCAATCGCACTGGCCATCGCGCGAAGCAATTCGGCTTCCATCACGGTCACTTTTTGGTCGGCTGCAACACACAAAGCCGCAGTCGTTAGCACTCGTTTCTTGACTGCAGCAGAACATTCCGAGATTTGATTGAGTGAATGATTGATTTTATCGAGCCCGCAATCCGATTTGGACAAGATCTGATGCGGCGTCTTGTCATCCAGTCGCCGCATCGCATCCCCATAAATTCGCTCGGACACTTCATCGTCGGCATGTCCGAGATGGGCCAGCGCCGAGACGAGCACTTCAGCGGAGGGCAGCACCCCTCGAACACTATGATAACGGACCGCCGGCGGCTTACTCAGTTCAAATACTCGATCCAAATGTTTGATGACGACCCGTTGCAATACAAATTCAAAAAGACTGATCTTGCGATCGGCCTTGACCAGTTGCTCGACGGTTTCGCGAAAATGCTCATATTGGGACGGCGACAAATCCCGCAAACTACCCTGAATCACCTCCAATGTTGGCAAGCGAGCGGGAGCGGGAATTTGCCCGACCTGTGCGCCGAATTTCCGCACTTCAGCGAGCGTAGCTTCACCTTCGCGTGTCTTAAGCAATTCCAATTGCTTCGAACGAATTTCGGCATCAGCATCCAACAACATGGCAAAGATAATAGCACGTGCTGTGAACACTTCACGAATGGCAACCTGCAACGACTCGGGAATTGACTCTAACAATTCGTGAGAGTAGTCCATATGCTGGCTTGTTGGAGCACCGACCGATGCAATCACTACGGCCGGATCAAGGGGAACTTGATCAGCCATACCGACACCCGCGAGAATCATTCCGAGTGGAGAACGCGTTTCTTCCGTCGTGGATTTCAAGACCTTCGATTTCTGCGGAGGCTCTCGAAGTCGCTGCACCTTGGGATAGTTTCCGTCAAAATGCGGATCCAAACGACGGATCCGTTGCTCCAGCGGCGGATGTGTTGCAAATGGACTATGAGCCCAACGGCGAAACGCATCACCGAAAAACAAATGGCTGGCCGTTTCCGCATTCGGTGATTTGATCACAGCGTGCTCAGGACGACCGCCGATCTTCTTGAGAGCCCCGGCAATCGAATCCGGATTCCGTGTGAACTGCACCGCGGAAGCATCGGCCAAAAATTCTCGTTGCCGCGACACGGCCGATTTGATCAGCCGACCAAAAAACAGCCCCAAGTAGCCAATCACGAACGCAGCGAGACCTATCAGCATGATTTGCCCACCACCTTCGTTGCGATTCCGACTCCGGCCCCCACCATTAGCCCTTAGCATGAAATAGCCAATCAGGCTAATCAGCATAATACCGTGCAGCACGCCAATCAGTCGCAAATTGAACCGCATGTCCCCGTTCAGAATGTGACTGAATTCATGCGCAATCACTCCCTGCAGTTCATCGCGACTCAGATAGTCAAGGCTGCCTTGACTGACGCCGATCACCGCATCGTCAGGCGTATATCCAGCCGCAAACGCATTGATATTCGCTTCATTCTTCAGCAGGAAGACGGGGGGGACAGCCACACCAGAAGCGATCGCCATCTCCTCCACAACGTTTAACACGCGGCGCTCTTCCACGTCGGTAGTCGTCGGCTGAATGCGCCGCCCGCCAAGCATCAGCGCAACCGCTGAACCTCCGGCGCGCATCTCAGCAATTTTATAGAGGCTGCCGAGTGCAATCACGATCACTGTCGCCATGGAAACCACCAATAACAAATCGGGGCGAATCCAATTGATTGACCTGTCCTCGACCTCTTTACCTGGCCAAGCCAAGGCCAACACGGCCACGACATAAATCGCCAGAATCATCAACAAAACAGCAAACACAAAATAGGCGACTAACAAAAATGTCTTACGTCGAGCCTGATCTTGAGCTTCAAAAAAATCCATCGTAAAGTTTCCTGCTGATAGGCCAATCACGTGGCCAGTTGACCCCGCGACTAAAACCTCTTTCCACTTACCACCAGCGTTTCAATCGGCGTCGGATATTCAGCCTAGAATTCGATTTTGGGAGCTTCCCGCTGGCTCTGGTCAGCAATTTCGAAGAGTTCCGCTTCACGGAATCCAAAAGTCCCAGCAACCCAAACGGCCGGAATCTGTTCACGATAGATGTTATAGCCCGTCACCGAATCATTGAAGGCCTGACGAGAAAATGCAACCTTATTCTCGGTTGAACTAAGTTCCTCCTGCAAGCTCATCATATTCTGACTTGCCTTGAGATCAGGATAGGCCTCGGAGATCACCATCAATCGGCTCAATGCACCGCCAAGTTGTGATTCGGCCTGATTCAAAGCACCCATTGCCTGGGGATCGCCCGGACTGCCCGCCGCTTTTTGTCCGGCAGTGTAAGCCTGATTGCGAGCGGTGATCACCGCTTCAAGGGTTTCTTTTTCATGCTTCATGTAGCCTTTGGCGGTTTCCACTAGATTTGGAATCAGGTCATAACGACGTTTCAGCTGGACATCAATCTGTGCAAACGCATTTTCATAGCGATTACGAAACTGCACTAATTTGTTGTAGATCGTGACAAAAAACATCACGATCAAAAAACCAACAACACAGAACCCCCCAAGAAGCACTAAAACTGGAGCCATTTTTTTCACCTCGATAACACGCTAAGCCAAGACAATCTTTTTCGACACCTGACGTTGCATTCGGACAACTTCCCGCACGCGACCTGGAGCAGCCAACACCCGCAGCGAATAAAATTTAGATTAGCGACCGTCGAACAACCTTCGCCAGGCTGAAAGTCTAGCGGGAAATGTCCGTTCTTCCCAGACAGATGAGTACGGCTATTCATTTCGACCGAGCCATAAACCACCCGGACTGTGCCGTGGATTCAGACTTCTATTCGCCGTTTTGACAGGATTATTGGCAGAAAATCAGTTAATTTTTACACCGAGCAAATCGATTGGAATGGCAACCAGTCGAAAGTCGCTGCGTCTCATGAAGATCGTCAAATCGCTCATGCCCGGCAGCTTCACAGCCTTTTATCAGCAGCGACGCCCCTGTCGGAGCCTACTCCGGATGATCAAAATCACCATGCGTTCAGGCAAGCAGTGCGCCAATTGCATTTTCTTGCTCGGCAGCCAAAAGAGTATCGATAAACCCACCCTGCTGGAAAGCAAAAACAATGTCTCGCGAATCAAATTCGCCATCGCCATTCCAATCACCTTCGGCGAACGTTGAATTCCCATTCTGGCTGTCTTCATATTCGCGGGAAGCGACCACCAGCGAGATATCATCCCTATCAAAGACGCCGTCGCCATTCGAGTCACCAATCACAGCAGAATCAGGAACGCGCCCAGGCGTGCCTCCTGAGTAGCGGCTTGGCTGCCAACTCTTTGCTGAACTCCACGCTGCCAAATCCAATTGAGTCGGATTAATAATTTCCAATGAAAACCCGCCACCGTCTGTCGCAGGCAGCCAGAGATCATCGTAAGCAAAAGATTGTATGACTTGCTCATCCACGGCAAGCGTCACCAACTCGCCGCCGTTCCCCAATCGCCCACTCCACTGCCCCGCCACGCGAGTCGAATGACCGTACCGAGTGGCAAACGCATCAAGGTTCTCGACAACGACGGCATGCTCACCTGGCGCCAAACGCTCAATGTCACTTCCGACAAATTCGAAAGCGATCCCTTGATCATTAAGACGTTCCAAGCTCACCCGACTCAAATCAATGGCTGAGGATCCAATGTTAACGAGTTCAATAAACTCGAATTCGTCATTATCAGTGAACCCGGCCTCTATTTCGATCGCCGTCGGCGCGGCCGGGTTGTAATGTATCTCGCTAATCCTGAGTGATTCCGCAGAGGCGGGAACCGTCGGCGTTAGAAAGACGGCCTCGCTCAAGGCAGACCACACACCATCGAGCCGGATCCGGGCTTTGATGCGCGTGTCGCCGACCAGGGCGACTGGCGTCTCGTAGCGCCAAGCCGCTGGATTCAATCCCCCACCTGATTGTCGAGGATCCCTCCCATCGGTTGTGAAATAGATCATCCCCTCCGCCGAATTCAATTGCAACTCAAAGCCCGCCTCGATCTCCCCGCCAAATTGATTGAAGCTAGGCGCAGCAACTTTAGGAAAGATATCACGACGTTGAAGCTGTTTAAGAACGGTCTCAGTGCGATGAGGAAAATAAGTTTCGCGAAGACGATCCAATTCATTTTGCCATTCGACCTGCGGCGTGTAGGGACGCGAGGCGCGTTTTGCATCTCCCCAACGGGCTGATTCAGCCACCAACGGCAAAGCGATTTCACCTGCTCGCGCCATCCACCTCGCTTCGGCTGATTCCGGGGTCAGCAGTCCATCATTGAAAAAATGTCGCTGAACATGATCGGCAAACAGCATACGATAATCACGATTCTTGAGCAGTCGCTGGTGGAGTTCTGTGGGCTGTAGCCGGTTGGAAATAGAAACACGAGAATCCGCGGGACTCAAGAAGGTGCGTTCGGCATCCCAGGTAAAGAACTGCCATTGGGCGCCGTCCTCACGCTTACGACCTCCAAACCAATTATTGTTATCCCAGTCAACATTTCCGCTGTAGAAATTGATGAGTAAATAATCGACCAGACTCGGCAGATCAACGTATTGTTGAATCTGTTGATAGGCCGCTTCTGATTCGAGACCATCACGAGCGACGTCAAACATTTCGTTCCAGATTTCCCGATCTCCGTCAACCGTGCCCCCCTGATGCTGGACCACATCATAGTCCTGTGGCGATCCCCCAAAATGTTCGGCAAAGTAAGCTGCATTCGGTTTTTCAAAAATGTGATAGAGCCCCCAATACAACCCGTTGATGTAAAGGTGCACATAGCGCTGCGCCACCGTTAATCGCCCCATGGCTTGTTGGGTGTCACGATGCCATTGATCACGGATGTATTGCGCTTGCTGTTGCTGCGTTGATCGGGGATGAAACCAACTATCACCATTTCCACCGCGCAGAATGATCGTATCAAAGCGATCGACGGCTCCATTTTCGAACAGAGGAAACTCTAGCTTTCCGGGTCCATACCGTTCCTTGAACAGCAAACGCAAATTATGTTTGGGGCGATTTGGATTACGACTGGCTCCCCCCTGCACTCTCAAACCGGCATTCACTTGGATCTGAGCGTTTCCATCCGAAGTGATGAACTCCATGGAGGCAGGTCGCTCCCAGGCCACACCTGCACGTTGTGGATTCGCATAGATTCCCGTCGATCGATCAAACAAGTGATCTAAATCGGTCACAATTGAGATACTGGGATGCGACTGAAGAGCAGCCCGCACATTAGGATCGTAGTAATCTGACGTGTCATCGTTGGCAACTCGCGGATCCATCTCATAGTCAGAAAGTCCAGCACTTCCCCACCGCAATGGAAAGCCCGTCGGCTCAGCAGGCTGAGACAACACATCATCAAGGAACAAATACGAATAGGTAATCGATTCCGACGGCACCCGATCGCCTCGGAAAGCACCTGCGCGAAGCGTCGTGGTCGTACCAACCTGGATCGCCTCCTGATATTCCAACCCATTCGTCAACGTCGGAGTCGAACCGTCCAACGTGTAACGAATCGAACTACCAACCGTTTCCGTCTCGAGTCGGACCTCAAATCCGGCGTCAAAGTAACCGGAGGCGACAGAAGCCTGGGGAGACTGAACAATCGCCTCCCAGGAAAGCCCTGCCGTAGGCTTACCCGGCGTCGGACTCATCAGATACTTCCACTCTCCATCCACTCGACCAAAGGAAACATCAGCCGTTTGGATCGGATATTGAGGAGCAACTTCATCAATCACGATGCGGTCGGGCGATGCGAGGCTCAAGTAATCACCCGATGCATCAAGCTTGAAATTTACGTGTAACATCCCAAGCTCGTCCAACAATGGATCTGGAATATCCAGTCCCGAGGCGAAGACCACAAGAAATCCATTGGCATCCACGATCGTCCCAACTGGAAATGCCCATTTGGTCCGCTTGTCGGGATTGTCACTCAAATAGTATCCCGACAAATCAACGGATTGGTTCGTTAGGTTCTGTATTTCCAGCCAGTCAGGTGACTCGGGATCGCGTCGTGAAAAGGAAGAGTCCGACGTCGGTCGGACTCGAGTCACGAGTGAATTGCCATTCGCAGCCAAGATTTCGCTGATAACCAGGGGTGATTCACCAACAAACAAAACCACTTCAGCAGTCGACAACTCGCCTCCTGCGTCACGAACTTGATACTTAAATGTGTCGCGACCTTGAAAACCCCGCTCGGCGCGATAAACAAAGGACCCGTCGGTTGCCAGAGAAATCTGACCGCTCGTCGGTGGACGAATCACACTGGCACTTAACGATTGTCGTTCGATATCTGCATCGTTCACCAACACACCACGATCTGACATTACGTCCAACGTCCCGGTTGCATCTGCGAAATAGAGATCGTCAACGGCAGATGGTGGATCATTGACCGGTAAGACCTGGACCTGCACGGCAACCGGTAGTGACGCATCTACTCCATCCGTAACCTGGTAACTGAATTGATCTTCACCAAAAAAATTCTCCGGGGGCACTACGATCAAGGATCCATCTGCCGCCAATGCCAAATCAACATGCTTGGGGGCGGCAACGAGGATTGCTTGCAATGAGTCACCATCCTCGTCCACGTCATTAACGAGCAGACCTTGAAGCGACGTGAGAGAAAGCACCTGATCCTCTTCGAGACGAATCAGGTCGGGGATGGCAACCGGTGATGAGTTAACAACAATCGAAACAGCAATCGGATTGGACACCCCTACCCCATCTTCGACTTGATAATGAAAAGTCGCAGTACCGACCTCGCCGAGAGGATCAAACGTCAAGGAACCGTCTGAATTGAGAACGAGCTGGCCGAAAGAGGGCTCATCAACCAACACTGCCTGCAAGGGCAAATCATCAACACTGAAATCGTTTGCGAGCACACCATCTATCGACGACAACTTGAGCGCCGCAGTAGGGATCGCCTTGTACTCATCGGCAACACCATTCGGCAGGTCATGCACTGAATTGACTTTCACCCTGACCGTTGCTGGCTCCGAACCTCGAAAGTCAACGGCCTGATACGTGAACGTATCAACACCGAAAAAATCCGCATCGGGATCATACAAAAAGGAGCCGTCAGGATTCAAACCAAGCGTTCCATGCAGCGGCAATCGATCAACTCGCGTCGTGATCGGATCACCGTCAGCATCCGTATCATTGGCAAGCACGCCACTGTCACCGCCGACAAACAAGAACGAGTCTTCGAGCATCTCGTAATCATCATCCAACGCGAGCGGAGGAGAATTCTGATAGAAGTCCGTGATTTCTGCGTAGACCTCTGCTGCCTCGGCAACAGTCAGTGCTCCATCGTAAATCTGAATCTCAGCAATCTCTCCCCGAAATTGCTCGCTTCGACTTAGATTTTGACCGATGTCGAACGCCGTCACATCACGGGCTGCGGTACTCGCCCCGTCCGCGACCACCGCGGCCCCATCATCCACCCTCAAGGTTAATTGGTCCACTTGCCGACTTACGATCACAACATGAAACTCACCATCATTTAGGCTATTCGAAGCTGAAAGCAAAGAGGTCGATGGTTGTCCCAGACCTGCCCCCAATCCGGTGGCGACCTGTCCGGTCGACATCAAGCTGATCCCCCAATCCTGAGAAAAACCCAAGCTATTGGCATGAACTAACCCCGCACCTTGATACCAGGACTCAGCAAGATTCGTCGTGCGTTGATCGGAGGCAAACATCACAACAAGCGAGAAGTCGTTGGCGTTGGAGAGCGGACTAACCGCCGACGATACGCGAAAACCGTCCTGACCGCCAGCGGAGTCAAATCGGATGCTCGCTCTGCCACCCATCCCATCGTGAATCACAACGGGTGCCCCTGAACCAACCGCAGCCACTCCATTCACTCGATCGGTCCACTCCGCGACTGACTCTCCATCTGCGTGACGATCCACAAGATCATCAGCACGCCAATGCGTCACCAAATCACCAGCCAACAAAAGCCTCGGCTCAACAGACTCAAAACAAAATGGCTCTCTCACTCGCCGCCCAGAAGAACGCATCTACACTCCCGTTTCAATTCAACGATCGAAAGATCGATTTAATGACAAGATTTTTTTGCCGAACACTCCAAACCTTCGGCCGCCGGGAATCGACTATTCGACCTTATTACACTGGCCGACCAAAAAATCGGCCAGCCATCCGCTCCATGAATCGCGTCCCCCGTCGCACCGATTCTGAAATATCAACATGAATCGAGCAAGCGAAATCCAAACAAATGGCGGAAATTCCAAGAGGATTTGCAAAACCAAGATGAGTCCAAGCCGATCTTCAACACCCGAAACAGATCCCGGTGATTTACACACATTGCTTTACATGTTGCAATATCGGTAACCGACCTTTCATCCCAGCGTTCTGATCGAGGTGAAACCGCTTTTGAAAACTCGACGAGGACAACCTCTGTCACGACCCATCTGAAAGAACCTCTATGTATTCCCAAACAACAATTTTGTTATCGCTATTAACGCTTGCCTTCTGTTCCAACACCTTCGGCCAAGTCGTCCAGCGATTCCGTGGCCCAGATGCCACAGGTGTCGTTGCCGATGACCCCCGTTTACCGGATACGTGGTCGAGCGAAGAAAATGTAAAGTGGAAGACGACCATCCCAGGCTGGGGCTGGTCGAGTCCGATCGTTTTCGGCAACCGTGTATTCGTGACATCGGTCGTCAATGACGAAGATTACGAAAAACCGAAGCCTGGTCTTTACTTGGGATTTGGGCGACGGAAACCTCCCGAGGGAGAGCATCACTGGATGGTCCACTGTCTTGACCTGGAAACAGGCGAACTGCTTTGGTCAAGCGAAGCCCATGCGGGTGAACCCCAAATCCCAAGACACCCCAAAAGCACCTACGCAAGTGAAACTCCGGTGACCGATGGAAAGCGATTGTACGTCTTATTTGGCGACGTTGGGCTTTACTGTTACGACTTAGAAGGAACTCTTCTTTGGTCACAAGAAATCGAACCCAAGAAAACATTATTTGGCTATGGCGCGGCGGCTTCCCCCGTAGTGCACGATGATTTGGTAATCATGGTGTACGACAACATGGAAGATTCCTACATTGCCGCATTCGATGCCGAAACCGGCGAGGAAAAGTGGAAGAAAACGCGAGAGGAGAAGAGCACCTGGGCAACTCCCTTCGTTTGGAAGCATGATTTACGGACGGAGGTCATCGTACCCGGAAAGAACAAGACGCGATCTTACGACCTGGAAGGTAATGAACTTTGGTCGCTCAAAGCTCCGATGTCGAACCTGGTCATCCCATCCCCTTTCGCTGCCAATGGACTCCTGTACGTCACGTCAGGCTACATTGGCGATAAGGAACGTCCGGTTTACGCGATTAAGCCGGGAGCTGAAGGCGAGATTGTCGTCGAAAACGAAGATTCAGAATCCGAGTTCCTTGCCTGGCATTTGCCGCAAGCCGGACCGTACAACACGTCGCCGATTGTATACCACGATGCCTACTACACACTTTATGATCGCGGCTTCCTCACCAGCCACAACGCTGAGAATGGCGAAGAGATTTACGGCAAAAAACGATTTGCCCCTGGTGCCAGCTTTACTGCATCACCTTGGGCTTACAATGGGAAGCTCTTTTTCCTGAGCGAAGAAGGCGATACTTATGTAGTTAGTGCCGAACAGGAATTCGATCTCATCAAGACAAACTCTCTCGACGAACTCTGCATCGCAACCCCTTACGTGAGCCAAGGAAATCTGCTGATCCGTACCGCTACTCAGGTCTACTGCCTCACCAACCCGACTCCCTAGCAAAAGCCAACGTTTCTTTAAATGATTCGTTGGCTTACAAAAGCTCGGCCAGCCCTCAGCGACTACAACTCGAGCGAAGAACTAGCTGTCATCCCGAAAAGGACGAGGAACAACACAAAACCGATGAGACCGAGCACGATCAAGGCTGTGCCGACCATTCCCATATACATCCCGGCCTGAGTCATTCCCTTTCCCTCAGGATCCATCTGGCCGGCGTCCATTTGTTGCAAATCCTTTTTGCCCATCAGCCAAGCAACAGGAGCGCACAACTGGCAAAAAACAATCCCCAAGATTCCTAGCACAAGTACCAAGGCACCACGATGCGGTTGCATAGCATGACTCCCATTCAAAGCTATTGTGTATGAAACGACAGACGAAAACGTAAACCGGTCAGGAATTGCTGTAAACAGCGATATCTTATCGATCCTCACCCATCGGTTTGCGAGTCATTCGTCCTCGCCCCCCGAATCTTGCCGCCTCGCGGCATTTTCCGATACTTTTATTCTGCAGGTACCATTTACCCCAGTCCACAAGTCAGGCACAAATCGAAGCATTCAACGCCAGTCGCTGTGGAAATCGTCTCATCGGGAGTACTAATCAGGCTTTTCCCTGGCCGCATCGTCGGCTAATGCTCCTAGCTGCCATCCTTGTTAAAACAAGTCAAGTACCGACTCGGTCGAGCATCATTACCTGACGAATTCTTCCCACCGATTTACAAAACCCTGTCGACATCCCAAGGGCCATCCTGCGAAATCCCCAATCGTCTGAATTAGAAGAATACAAACCGGTTGCATGACTTCCATCTGCGATCAAGAATGGCATCAACGCCAGCGAGCCGCAACTGGCTTCCCAGCGTAAGCCTCACATCCCGACGAATTCTGATGGGCGAAACTCATGTTTGATTTGCTGCTTACCAACGGTCGAGTCATCGATTCTTCTCAGGGTCTTGATCAGATCACCAACGTCGCATTTTCCAACGGCAAGGTGGCTGCGATAGGGGAGTCAGCGAATGCAGAGGCAAATCGAACGATCGATCTTACGGGACAGATGGTGACTCCCGGATTGATCGACCTGCATACTCATGTCTACTGGGGTGGAACGTCAATCGGCGTAGACCCCAACGCCATCTCACGACAATCCGGTTGCACAACGCTCGTCGATGCAGGCACCGCCGGTGCAGCCAACATGCGAGGCTTCCATCGTCATGTCATCCAGCCCGCTACTCCTAAGATATTGAGTTTCATCAATGTCTCCTTCGCTGGCATCTACGCATTCAGTCAGGATGTCATGGTAGGCGAATGCAGTGATGTTCGTTTGTTAGATGCAAACGCTTGCCTGCTTGCAGCTCAACAACACGCTGACATTGTGGTCGGCGTCAAAGCGCGCGTAGGCCGAATCGCAGGAGGAAACAGCGGCATCGGACCTCTGGATATTGCCATCGAGATCGCCCAGGAATTGAGGCTACCGGTGATGGCACATCTCGATCAACCACCACCGAGTCGCCGAGATGTTCTCGATCGCCTACGACCGGGTGACATCTTGACGCATTGTTTTCGCCCATTCCCAAATTCACCTATCAATGGCGACGGCAATCCGTTCCCGGAAATCACGGAAGCACGAGAACGCGGTATCATCTTTGACATTGGCCATGGCATGGGTTCGCTTGGTTTTCAAACAAGTCAACAGATGCTCGAACATTCGTTTCTTCCTGACACAATTTCCAGCGATGTCCATGCGTTGTCAATCGATGGGCCGGCCTACGACCTTCTGGTCACCATGTCAAAATTCTTGGCCATGGGAATGACACTAGAAGACGTCATCCGCTGCACTACCTTGGCCCCCGCAACAGCAATCAATCAACCTCAGCTCGGATCACTCAAATGCGGCTCTGCCGGTGACGCGAGTATTCTCACCTTGGAAGAGGGTGATTTTGAATTTCACGACGCTTGCGGCAAATCGCTTCGCGGCAACCAACATTTCACCCCAAAAGGCACGGTAATTGACGGAAAATGGTTCGGGGCTAGAAATTAAATTCTGAAGCACACAGTCGATGCACCAAGTCGATGCATGCGGCGGACGGCCGTTCTAGTCACGAGCATTCGTTTGCTTCAGGCCAGTTTACTGTCACGCAGAGACTCAAACGCCAAGGCAGAAAAAAACAATCAGGGTACTGACGATCCAGCCAGCCAATCTAGCCAGCGATCAACGAAGCTGCGAGAATGCGGTTCGGTTTTTCGAGCAAGCACAATTCAAATAAGGAGGCAATGATGATTCGTTTACTGATAGCGTTCTGTGCCCTGCTGACGATGGCATCCCAAGGAATGGCGATCGAAGCATCGAAGGGAAAAGTCACGAAAAAAGTCTTTTTCGACGTCAGCATTGATGGAAAAAAAGCGGGCCGTATCGTCATCGGATTATTTGGAGACGATGTCCCGAAAACAGCCGAGAATTTCCGGGCGCTTTGCACAGCAGAAAAAGGGCAAGGCAAGTCGGGAAAACCATTAAGTTACAAGGGCAGTATTTTCCATCGCGTGATCCCAAAGTTCATGCTGCAGGGCGGTGATTTCACCAACGGCAACGGCACGGGTGGCGAAAGCATTTACGGTGAAAAGTTTCCTGATGAGAACTTCAAGTTTACGCACGACAGCCCGGGTGTTCTCAGCATGGCAAATTCCGGTCCTAACACGAACGGCTCTCAATTTTTCATCACCACCATCCCCACTCCTTGGCTTGACGGCATGCACGTCGTCTTTGGCCGTGTGCTCCAAGGAATGAACCTTGTTAAGGCAATTGAGTCTCAGGGATCTCGTTCCGGACGACCGGCCAAGCAGATTCAGATCACCAATTCGGGTGAATTAAAATAACCGAGTGGACGACCACAACGCTCGGCTGAGTTCGTCGGGCGTTGTCGCGACTTAGCCGCATTTCCATAGCCATCCCGCCTTTCTAGCGATGACACCCTGCGACTCAGGTTTCTTACGCGACCAACGCGGAGCGGAAAACCTCTTACCTAGCACCCGCTCCGTACAAACTTCGCAAAGATGCTAAGAGCCATTAACATCCGAATGACACGGACTCTTCCGACTTCTTGTTCGCGCCGCAACGAAGCACAAGTACACTAAATGGATAAATCCAACATCCGTGTCTAGGTTGAGAGCAAACGAATGAAACCGAGGCGTACTCCAGGTCACCAACGACGGCGGTTCACAGCAGTGGAGTGCCTTGAAACGCGAGCGATGTTAACGCTTGCAATCACCGAAATCAATTTCAACCCCTACGATTCGATACCAGAACTAGGTGAATCGGCAGAGGTGATGAGCAATGAATATGAATTCATTGAATTCGCCAACCAGGGCGAATCAGCAATTGATCTTTCGGGTTATGAGTTACGAAAAACGATTGATGATCAAGGTGTGAATTTTTCCTTCGGCGCCACCAGTCTGGCTCCGATGGAACGGATCGTTGTCGTTGAAAACACGGCGGTATTTCCATCGCGCTACGGTAACAACGTGAATGTCGCGGGTGAGTGGTCCGGCGGATTAAGTAACGATCGCGAAGTGATTAGCTTATATCACAATGGCGTCCTCTTAGAGCAAGTCGAGTACAAATCAACGAGCAAATGGTCGACTCGCGCAGACGGACTGGGCGCCAGCTTAGAGCGAAAAGATTTCACCGCAGAAGACTTGAGCGACCCTGATGTGTGGCGGAGCAGCATCGAGTACGGTGGCTCACCAGGACAAGCTCCAAGAATCAACCGCGATTCACCGATTATCATCAACGAAATACTGGCCCACACCGACATCGAAAACAACGGTCATATGGATGCGATCGAATTGCATAATGTGAGCGACGAACCTGTGGATGTTAGCGGCTGGTTTTTGACTGACAACGTGGTGAGCAAAACGTTGGTTTTCTCGATTGCTCCCAACACCATCATCCCGGCTCAGGGATATCTGGTACTCACCGAAACGGACTTCAATCCCAACATGAATGGATTTGCTTTGAGCGAAGCAGGTGAACCGACCGAACCTGGCCTCGACGAAGGAGGCCTTTGGTTACTCGAAGGTGGTGACAACGGTCGTCCTGTCGCTTTCGCAGACCGGGTCACATTTACCCCAACCTTTAACGGTGCAAGTGTGGGTAACGTGCTGAACATCGACCAAAGCAGTAAATTACAGCAACTAGAATCTTTGACTTTCGGTCGAGCGAACGGTGGTCACCGAGTTGGCGAAGTAATCATCAACGAAGTTCAATATCGCCCAGCAGACGATGACGTTTTCAAGGAATTCATTGAATTGCAAAGTGGCACTTTTTCGGTAGATTTATCCGGCTGGCAAATAGCCGATGCCGTCGATGTGGTCTTTCCAGCGGAAACCATCCTGCCGGCGAATTCAACGCTTGTACTCGTCGCATTTGATCCAGCTTCATCTCCCGAACTGGCGAATGAATTTCGATCGTACTATGGAATCGACACTGACGTCGAATTGATGGCCTGGGGCGCCGACCAGGAAGGCATCCCTGATCGCCTGGATAACAGCGGCGAAACAATAACGCTGACAATGCCGGAAGCTGATCTAGAATTCGGGACTCTCTTCATTACGATTGACCAAGTGAACTTCGGTGACTCCGAACCTTGGCCGGAAGTGGCCGATGGTGATGGCGGTTCAATTCAACGACGCGATCCGATCTTATTCGGAAATTTCGCGGATTCATGGGAAGGTATTACGCCAACTCCTGGCAATCAAAATTTCGACTTGTCGAATAATGAGGAAATCTTTTTAGATACACCCATCGCGTCCAATATTGGCACGGATGGTAATTTCATTCGCGGTGAGGCCGATGTTGACCTATACCGGTTCAATCCTATTGAGACCGACGACTATTCTTTTGAGATTTCGTCAGACACCCTAACGGGTGCCCGCACTCTATTACGTGTTTTTTCGACAGATGGCACAGAACTGGCAATGCAAAAAAGTGACCAGTCAAAATCAATCGAATTAACAGTACCGTTGGAAGCTGGTGAAGAATATCTCGTTGGTGTGAATGGCGACAGTGAAAAAGCAGCCAATTATGATCCACTGATGGGCAAGGGCATTGCGATCGGAGATCTGCCAGGTACCTATAATCTGTCCGTATCAGCGAGCGAAGTACCGTTGCCACCCTGGCAGAACCCCCAGCTGCCGGAAGATGTCGACGGCAAGTCAGGCGTCTCGCCAATCGACGCCCTGATCGTAATCAACTGGCTAAACAAAAACCCCAGCGGGGTGCTCCCCTCCCCTGGGGAATCCGGGCCGCCCCCCTATCTGGACGTGAATGGCGACGGATCGGTTTCGCCAATTGATCCGCTGTTTGTCATCAATTACTTGAATAACCAAGCCAAGCAAACGGCAATCGCAGCTCGTCCCATTGATCTTTTGGTCTCACCACAAATCAACACAAGCACATCCTTCGATTTAGATTTCAGGACCGAGTATTCTGAGAACTACCACGAACTTGTTACCAAGCCGCTGCCTGCCGCTGTCGACCTACTATTCACGGACGACGACGATCCTAGAAAGCGAAAATCAAACCCCAACTTAGCCTCTCTCCAGCCGCTCGATCTCGCCACCAATAATTCAATTTGACCCGACCGAGACGAGCGACGAAACATTAATCCGAGATGGGCGACGGAGCGGGCGCAGGATTCGTTCGAAATCACCCAGGCCTCGTGTTCCACCTGGACTCACGTTTTTCGGTAAAACAGACTGGACTTGTGATTGCACCTAGAGGAAGTTACACGTTCGCCGCTTGGATTGTCGATTCCCCCCCGACCGCTCAATATGTATTACCTCATTACCAGCCTACTTGAGCCGCTTCCGTTGCTACTCATCTTGTTGGGTGTGGGGCTCTTGAGCATCCGGATCCGATCAGGGTCCAACTCGAATCCATTGCGGTTTGCCTGGCTGATCTATTCGGTGTTAGTCGTTGTTTCGTTACCAGCCTTTTCTTATCTTGCGTTGGGAACGCTCGAATGGCAGTATTCGCCGAACATTCGGCTCCCTGAAGACCCCCAGGCCATCGTTGTGCTGTCGGGCTATACGAAAGAAGTCCAGCACGATCTGGAGGTCGTTTTAGGCGATGACACGCTCTATCGATGCCTCACAGCCAGCAACGTCTATCAAGCGCGGCCATGTCCGATCATTCTCTGTGGTGGCAAAGTCCATCAAGACGATGCAACTCCGGCGCTTGCCGAGGCCATGCAAGCGTTTCTCATTTCTCAGGCTATCCCTGAAGATCAGATCATCGTCGAATCGACCTCACATAGCACCTACGAAAATGCTGTCGAAGCGGCAAAGCTAATACGTGAACGGGGCTTTAAATCACCCATTCTACTTGTGACCGACGTTACTCATCTAGCAAGAAGTGAACGCTGCTTCAACAAACAGGGGATTGATGTCGTCCCGATCGGATGCCGCTTTAAAACACCAAGATTCGAGTGGCGTTACTATCAATTCATCCCGAATCCTGGCGCGATTGAATCCGTTCACATCGTGGCACATGAATGGCTAGGCTTAGGATGGTATTGGTTGCGAGATCGCATTTAAGCCAACGACCAGATTTCTTCCCCAGGCTCTTGACGCGTGGCTCTTGACACGCTGCGGTCGGACCTGGTCACTCCTTACTCCGACGCCGCTTCAGCGCGTCGACAATTGCGTTGATTAGCGGCACCAAGCTGGCGAGCCCCGAAAAACCACTTTGCACACCAGAAGAGAGCGCAGCAACACGGCTTTGTAGATCCTGAAATTCCGCACCAACTTGAGCGACCTTGTCTTTCATCTTATTCGCATCGGCCGTGAAATCATTGATCACTAACTCCCGAATCTCCCTCGCCATTTCTTCCTCGCGACCTGGTCGCAGTCGCATTGCGACGACGACCAGTACAACAGCGAGTAAGGCGTTTACGCCAGCGATGATAAAGGCTGAATTCGCATTACTGACGTACTCAGCAAGCAACTCATAGGCACCCACATTGAGCATGACAATCGTCAATAAAACCAATCCCACGGCCACTGCAAACAGCTTGGCCTGAGTGGCAATGCGTTGAGCATGAATCCGTGCCAACGTCGATTCGGCACGGGCAAGCATTTTGAGTCTCGTGATCGTTTCGTCCATTATCTATTCCTCAACGCAAGTAGCGACCGAAGATGATACCTATCGTAAACACCGTGATGCACGTGATCGTTGGTAAGTCACGCATCTCATGCTCGACCAACTGCATCAACTCTTCGAACTGATGCTTAATGACCGAATCATTTCCCGACGTAGGAGTCGTTGAGTCGGGAGCTGGATCCACGGCGTCAACCGTTGGCTCGTCCGCATCGGTTCCTCGCGATTCTGCTGCATCGCATCGGGCGGTGAGTTCAGCAACCTCCGCACGCAGACGTTCCAGCTCTTGTTCCATGCTGACTTTGCCCATTTGATTACTCTCCCTAAAACCGGACGTGGGCGATCTCACCCTCGAAACTGCCAGAATCGTACACGACGATGAATCGGTTCGGCTGTACAAAGCATCAACTTCACCAAGACGATTTTCAATTCCGTTTGACAAAGCCGTTACGAATTCATCGCCCGTCTCGGAGACGCCGGCATCCCAAGGCATACTCCCTACAGAGAGAATAGCCTAAAAGAAAAGCTCTTCCTTGCCGTCTGGCTAAGGAAGAGCTTTAAATCAAGTTACAAAAGTCGGCTTATGAAGCTTAGTGCTCTGAGCCTGCTTCCGTATCGCAGCAGGACCATGGCTGACAACATTCGCCAGCGTCACAGCAGTCGAGCCCAGCGTCACAACACTCGAGCCCAGCGTCACAGCAGTCGAGCCCCGCGTCACAACAGTCCGAGCCTAGTGCTTCTGAACCGCAGCAAGCTCCTCCCACATCACAACAGGCAAGATTCCGCTCGCAGCAGTTATCACCGCTCGTATCAATTGCAGGGGAAGTGCCGATTGCCGCCACCGCAAGTCCGGCCCCGAACAGCAAAACCAAAGTCATCTTTGTCAACATAATCTGTCTCCAGTTCGTTATCTCAGCCACTCAGCGCAAGCCTTCCACGCGAGTGCCAAATGATAAATTGAAACGCAAAAGAAGTAGACCGTGTGAAGAATCTAAAGTCGCCACACGCACTGGAGAATGCGAACTGCTGGTCCGGCGTCGACTAATTGGTCGGCAGCCACTGAATTCCAACTGTGTTCTACGGGAAGAACAAGAGGCTCAATGACCGACCAGCCCGATGGCTCGTCAACTGTCAACTCGCCAGCATGAGGTCGGAAAGGGACGTCGTCTTTACAACAACAATCGAAGGGAATAGCGGGTGCCGATTCGGGTTGCAAAGCCTTGCTTTGGCAACACCCTTTTTCGCCGGAATCACTCACCATTCGCGCGGGGAGCTCACAACAGCCGAAAGCTCGAAATGCAATGGCGACGGCGACCGTTAAACCGAATATCTGTGCTCGCGGATTAGACATGCAGCCATTATACGCAATGTCCACGTCGGGGGCAGCATTCCGAAACTTATGCTGCGACTCTTGCTTCACTCGCTGGGCCCTATCTCAGCGAGACAACAACGAAATCAGGTCTCGCAATTCCTGGACAGAATATTGTTGGTGGATGCCAGCAGGCATAATCGACTGAGTGTCCAGCTTTCGATGCGCGATCATCTCGCGAGAAACGCTAATTTGCCGCCCATCAGTGGTCAAGAACTTCTCCTCCTCTTTTGAGACCCCCAATGAAAGGGCTGTAAACACTCGCCCGTCAACCGTCTCAATTAGCCAGGGCACGTATCGCGGACCAATTTCCTGACTTGGGTGCAGGATCGATTGAACCAAGCGTGAACGGTCGACCCGTTTTCCGATCGAAGTCAGGTCCGGGCCGAGATCCGCACCGCGACCGTCATAACGATGGCAGTTTGCACACCTGGTCGAAGAGTGACCAAAGAAAACTCGCCAGCCTCTTTCGGCATCTCCTGGCAGCTTCGGATCTAGCAATTGTGATTCAACGGCTGCGACCGACAACTTTGCATTCTCTGGCGCTTGTGAGCTATGAGAGAGCACTCGCGAGGCTTCTTGCCTCAACGCCTTGACGGGCGACTTCGCAAGCCGCTCAAGGCCTCTTTTCGCCGCGAGCTCCTCTGGGTTGATGCCGGTTAATACGATCGCCTGGAAGGGTGCCGAAAGACGACGATCACCGATCACCGCCCAACGTGCGGGATCGACAGCTGATTTTTGGCTAATGGCGAGTGTGCGGGCCGCCTCCATCCGAACTTTTTGATCTAGCTGATCGTTTTGTATCAGCCGTTGCAACAACTCACCGGTTAAGGACTCATGTTCTGGCGGTAATGTTTTGAGCGCCATCGCTTGTAGGTTAGGTCGAGATTCCTCTCGTAAACTTTCCAACAAAGTCTGTTCCCCGACGATCACTCCGCTGACAACGGCGCCTTGATCCAGCCAGTCGCGCGCGGCAAGAACTCCACGCAGCAGTTGCACGGGCACGTCACCCTCTTCCAGGAGTAAGTCGAGTGATGGGCGAAACTGCTTGAGTTGTTCGCCGGCGATCCAACGAACCGCATACAATTGAACGGCTGAGGAGTCATCTTTAAGTGCCTTTGCAAGTATCGCACCTCGTTGTCGATCCGACAAATCACTGCGTCTCGCTGCCTCCAGGATGGCCAGTCGCTGCCGCGGGTCACTGAGTCCATCCAGACTTTCGGGCGTCAAATGCGACGAGTTCTTCAAGCTCATCATGGCAGCATGGTGGAGATAAGGATCTGCCGACGATAGCGCCTCCCAGTCGATCGTGTCGCTACCCGCCACCCGCGCAGCCTGATCTTCATCGGCACTCAACTTGGTGACGGCTCCAAGCGGGAGAGGCGATTTCCACGTCAGCCGCCAAATTCGTCCCTGTTGATGGACGTTGTAACTCTTGTCGACCCAGTCGGTAAAATAAAGCGCCCCATCGGGGGCAATCGCCAGATCAACCGGACGAAACATCTGATTTCCCTGAACCACCACCTCACGATCGGCTGTCACCGACGCACCTTTTGGTTTCAGTCGAAACCGTTCGATCCGATACTCGCCCCAACTCGTGCTGTAAAGCTGGCCATGCCATAACAAAATACCGGACGGCGCTTCACTCGTTGCGGCCGCCATGGGTAATGTACCCGGCAACTCTCCATCCCAGGCCTGCAGGGGATGTTTTCCGGATCGCCCGTAACGAAATTGGTATCCGTAATCGCCACCGGGCACGACATGCAATAATCGACAAGGAGGACTCGCATCGGGATCATTGCCAACAGTAAATAGTCGCCCCACTGAATCAGTACAGATACTGAACGGATTCCAAAATCCTGTCGCAATCAATTCGATCCCGTGACCATCCAGCCGACAACGGTAGATATTTCCACCTTCTCCACCGCCGCGCAGAGTTTTCCCATCGGCTCCCACTAACGTGTAACTCTCACCAAGATTCTCACCCAAGCCAAAGTAAAGATTGCCGAGCTTATCAAAGCAAAGCCCGCAAAGGCCGTTATGTGGATAATCACCCTCGGTATTCAAGGTAGCGATCACTTCTCGACGATCTGCTTTTCCGTCCCCATCTTGATCCTGAGTTCGAAACACTTGCATGCGAGTGGCGATGTAAATCCACGAATCGGGACCACGCCGCAAACTCATTGTCTTTTGCGTGCCATCCAAAAACGTACGAAATCGGTCCGCACGTCCATCGCCGTCCAGATCCTCAACAATCTTGATCCGATCCGATTTCGGCCCAGGATAATCATCGCCGGGGAAATGCGTGTGCGATTCGATCACCAAGAGTCGCCCCAATTGATCAAAGGTTAGACCAACGGGCGTCACAATATCTGGAGCTTCCGCAAAGAGTTCCAGAGTCAGACGATTGTCAAGAACCGAGGGTAGAGATGGTGCCTCTTGCCCGACGGTCGGAACGCCGACAGAAACCACCAACGAGCAACAGATCAGAGACGCGAACCGTCCCATCACAGATTTCCTTTAAAATGGGAAACTCGGCGTCCAATCGGATGCGCCCAAGCGGGCGCAGGTGTGAACGCTGCACCTTTTTTAATCGATTCCGCTCACAAAAGAAACTCAAAACGGTGTGGTAAAGGGAACTCGATAGGGATTTGAAAACTGATGATACTGATACGGGTTTTGGTAGGTATACGGATTCGCGTAAGACTCGTTGTAATGGTATCCCCCGTAAGGTGAATAGGTAAACGGTGACGGTGCGGCATGGTAGTAACCAACCGAGGGATGATAACTCATCGAACCAAAACCGGGCCTCAGATTGTTGCTGCCTGGCAAGGCGCTCGGCTGCATTCCCATGGCACCCATCGGTGCAACAGAAAAACTACCCGCATGGTAGGCACCCAAGCCACCACGTGCTTGAACTTCACTTGCAGTCGCCCAGGTCAAAGTCAAAATACTGATGCAAATAATCGCTGCAAATCGTCGCCACATTATATTTTCTCCGAAGTTGGAAACCCGTCTTGTTGATTATAATTCACTGATGCATGTGAGCAATTCAAGTCAAAATTGCCGATAAGGTTTCACCTTTACCACAAGATCTCTGAGTTGCTTTTCGCCGACCTTTCGATCGGTTGTCCGCCAGGTTTGAACGCCGTTTTCGGCAATCGAAATAGTTTCCATCGACGTGACAACTTGCCCGCCACGCAAGGCCTCTTGCGTCTTCACAGTCCACTTTCCATCCTGCTCGGCCCAAAGGCCAGTCACAATTCCCCCCTGTGAGTTGAAGGTCCACGATCGAATCTGCTCCCCGGGAGCATACCATCCGATCCACTGGGTTCCCGTATTTGTCACTTTACCATTCACGGTTGCGGTGAACTCACGAATCAAGAAGTTGTGGTTAATCGACCACCGGCAGGAGGTATGGATGATTGGGATGGGTTTTTGATCTTTTTTGCCGGTCAGGGGCAGGTCATCAATCCAGCGACCAAGCAGCCAATCAAGAGCCTTCAAGTGCTTGAAATTCGATGGCGGCAAAGGCGGTCCTTCGTGGACACTGTATAGCAGCCAGTCGCCTTGATGCTTCACATGGGTCGCCGTGTAATGCCCGCCGACCGCTTGATCACGACCGGGCAACGTGGTCGTAGTTGTCCCCATTTCGAGGGCCACATCCGGCTGCGGAAAACGAATCGATTCAATATTTATGTCGATTGACGCCCCCGCGTGCTCAGAAAACAGCTTCGTGAAGGCAGCGGCGATCGCTTCACGGCCACGCTGTACTTGTCCGGTTTGGTCAATATTTTCGCCGTGGGGAACCCAAAGGTTTGCAAGTGCCTTGGCATCACCCTGGTTAAAGGCCGCGCGAAAAGTGTTCGCACTGCTTCGAATCGCCTGCTCGTTTGAATCGTTACCTGAGCTTTGCCCGACCGTGACCGAGGTGACCAATAGAACGAGCCAAACGCCGCCACAAGAACTGATGCGACTCATACAACTATACTCCCGTGAACTGATAACTAGACACAAACCAACGTGTCTCTAGTGTACGTCTCGAGTAAGAAAAAGCTGGCGTCCATTCTGTTCTGCGAAACATTTCCGACTGCCTGACAAACAAAATCGAGCTGGCAGCTTTCGCGACGATTCCTTGCGAACTCCCCATTCGCATGAACGGCAATCCAAATTGAAAATCAGAACTTTCCGAACGCAGATCGGAATAACAAAAGGAAAGATGACAACTCGAGGGTAGGAACCGAGTAGTCCTCGCCAGCGCAACAATCATTAAGATCGGAATGGTTATTGCTTCCGCCGTCGAAAACGGAGCAAGAAAGGTGCCGAACACGGACTCGCCCCCTATTTCAGTCTGCTTGATTTGGCAGAAGCGTTGGTTTCTCTTTTGCTGGTTCACCTATTGCGGCGGGCATCTTGCCTTGGCCAACCGGTGGATCGACTCACATCAAGAAACAGCATCAGTCGGCAAATTCGTCGCAGGCACTTCTGAGATCTTCCTTTGCATGATCTGCCTCGCTCCTTTCCCCGGCCACCGATTCTGCCGGAGGTCGAAATACAATATGTTAGTAGTTTCGTCGATTGGAAGATGCAGTCCCATTGTCATGAAAAGGCGAGGCAGCGATGGTCGAAACTGAACCGGTTCTTTACGAAGCTCACCCCTCGATGTTCCGCAACCATCCTTTTTATTTCATGCTTTGCCTTGTTTTGATCGCAGCGTACGGTCTTGGGTTAATCCTTCTGCTTATTTGGTGGATCAAATCATTGGGTACCACGCTCACCGTCACCAACGACCAGACAACACTCCGCAAAGGTATTTTGTCAAAGTTCACCAATGATGTGTTTCACAGCAACGTACGAAACATCCAAGTACGACAAACTTTTTTCCAGAGGATACTGAACGTGGGTTGGATTGGGATTTCCAGCGCGGGACAGGACGGCTTGGAAATCGAAATCAACGGCATACCGGATCCAGAAGCCGTCAAGCAGTTGATCGACGATCACCGCACAAAATAGACGTCAAAAAATAGCGACTTTGGCGACAATTTTCCTGAGCACTTGCCGCTGCAGGACTACCACTCGTAACGCGACCCTGTAAATTAATGATTCGCCGGTCGGCAAGGTGATCGACTGGATGACGCTACTATGGTGAGTCGAGACACACATGGACAAACATGTCTTTTGCGGATGCATACCGGCATTAATGACTCCCTGCAACGCGGATCGCACTCCGAACTTCACGGCCTTGGTCGCGAAAGCTCAACAGTTAATCGCGTCGGGAATGACGGCGGTTGTCTACTGTGGATCCATGGGCGATTGGCCACTGCTGACAGACGAACAACGCAAAGAAGGTGTGCATCAACTCGTCGAAGCGGGCATACCCGTCATCGTTGGAACAGGGGCGCAAAACACGACGCGCGCAACGGACCATGCAGCACACGCTCAGAAAGTGGGTGCCCAAGGACTGATGGTCATTCCGCGTCTGTTATCTCGAGGCACGTCCCCAGCAGCCCAAAAGCAACATTTTTCGAGTATTCTGTCGGCGGCTCCCGATCTACCGGCAGTCATCTACAACAGTCCCTACTACGGATTCGAAACTCGAGCCGATCTATTCTTTGATGTACGGCGTTCATTCCCGAACTTGGTTGGGTTTAAAGAATTTGGTGGCCGAGACGCATTGAGTTATGCAGCCGAGCACATCACTCACGCCGATCCAGATCTGGTGTTGATGGCCGGCGTCGACACTCAGGTATTTCACGGTTTCCTTCGCTGCGGCGCTCGAGGTGCCATCACGGGAATTGGCAACTGTTTGCCGAACGAAGTTTTACGACTGATCGGCCTATGTAACTTAGCCGTCGCCGGTGACGAAGAGGCGCGAAAATTGGCTGAGGAGCTTGAGCAAGCACTGGAAATCCTTTCCACCTTCGACGAAGGTCCTGACCTTGTGCTTTATTACAAGCACCTCCTCGTTTTATTAGGTGAATTGGAATATGAATACCATTTCAATCCAAGTGACGAATTGAGTCCGAGCCAGAAACGATTCGCAGAAATGCAACTTCAGTTGTTCCAAAATTGGTGGGCGACTTGGCCGGGAGCAACCGTCGCCACCGCATAGCCCGCGACCACCAACTCGCCGATCCACAACTTGCTCAGCGCCCTCAGCCCGACCTCGCAGCGTCTGGGACTCCAATTCCCACAACAGGACCCGCCCGGCTCTCCTCGCTAATCTGCCAGCGGGTCGATCGGCATTCTCGATCTTGAACGGCTGTGCCGGCACTTAGTGTTGAGCAGCGATTGATAGTTCAGAATGCGACTTGCACACTCCCTGCGTTTCCTCCGATCGCATAGTTTCTGTATCAAACCCTCATATTCAACCATCGGCTCCAGCTGCCGATTCAGCGTCATCCTTGCGACTATCGAGAGAAAAATGATTGCCAAATAGCTCTTTTTCTCGCTAGAATCATAGTACGTTCAGTCCTGTGAACGAACCAGGAGACAAGAGCGATGAAGCGACGTAACTTTCTTACTCAAACGGCAGTGGCCGCCGGTCTATCGGTCACTCTACCATCGACAGCATCAAGCTCGTTAACCAATGATCGAATTACGATCGCCATGATTGGGGTGCGTGGTCGAGGCAACAGCGTCCTCAAAGCGTTTACGGAAAATCCCCAGGTCGATGTCAAGTATATCTGTGACGTCGATGAAACGGTTCTACAACGTCGAACGACTGAATTGATTAAACGAACAGGTCGTCCGACAGAAGCCGTAAACGATTTCCGTAGGTGCATTGACGACCCGGCCGTCAACGCGATTGTGCTGGCAACGCCCACTCACTGGCATGCAATCCCAACCATCATGGCATGCCAAGCGGGCAAGGATGTCTATGTAGAAAAACCTGATGCGCATAATGCCGTCGAAGGACGCTTAATGGTGAAAGCAGCCAAGCAGCACGAACGGATTATCCAGCTGGGCACCCAATCTCGCAGCGGCCAATTTTTTCAAGACATGGTGCAATTCATGAAAGAGGGTAAGATTGGCCGCCCGTTATTTGCCAAGGCGTGGGAAAGCTGTCGGCAAGGCTCACTCGGCCACCCACCTGACAGCTCCCCACCCGCGGGTGTTGACTACGACATGTGGCTCGGCCCGGCGCCAAAACGAACATTTAATCCGATGAGATTTCACGGTAACTGGCGTTGGTTCTTTGACTACGGCGCGGGTGATTTAGGAAACGACGGTGTTCATCGGTTAGACACCACTCGCTGGGCTTTCGAAGCCGCTTTGAAGGGCGCCAACCAACCCGCACTGGGCTCTCTGCAAGCCATTTCGGCACATGGCGGAAAGTGCTATTTCGATGACATCCAGGAATGGCCTGACAACTTGATGATTACCTACGACTACGGCCAAGGACGCATCATGACCTACGAAATGCGTCTTTGGAGCCCCTATCCGTTAGAAGGAGAGACCGAAGGTGGAGCGGTTTACGGTGACGAAGGCTATGTCATCATCGGAAATAATCGCTGGCGTGCTTTTGAAAAAGGCGGCAAGCTCGTTAAGGAACAGGCCGGGAGTTACCACGGCAATGATGTTTCACACGTGAATAATTTTCTGGATTGCATGCGCAGCCGGACGAAGCCCAACGCAGACTTGGAGACTATCGGCCATCCGTCGAGCCTGATGTGCCACCTAGGCAACGCAGCTTGGCGTGTGGGTCGAACCATTCGCTTTGATGCCGAGACCTATACTTGCAGCGATGACCCAACGGCAAATCAATTCTTGACGCGGCCAAAATACCGTAAACCGTGGACCCTTCCGAGCGTTTAGGCAGGCTGGATCAAGGGCCTGGATGGCTCCAATGAAACAAATCCTGGCAAGTGATTCGCGTCACCTACCTCGGCGAGGTTCATGGGACGGCACGGTTCCTTTCAACAAAGAGCTTCTGATGGCGACTCGGTTGGCAGCCAGCAGACAAGCCAACAATTCTTACCGTGCTGGGCAAGCTCGCGTTGAACTAAACGTCTCGTTACACCAGAATAGCGTCTCTCCCAAAACGAGCCCTTGATTGGCGCACGAGTTGCCCCGATCTGCTAGGAGCATTGCCCCGTTGTTAACTGAAATCGCCATTCTGATCCTTACCTCGCTGCTAGGAAATTTCATCTTCCTTCAATGTGGCTTGCCGGGAATCCTGGGAATGATCGGAGCAGGCGTGCTACTCGGTCCAAGTGGTTTCAACTTATTGAGCGCCGAAGTGCTCATGCTATTGACGGAGTTCAAAACGGTCGCATTGATCGTGATTCTGATCCGTGCAGGCCTGGGAATCAGCAAAGAAACTCTGAACCGGATCGGCGGTCCTGCCATCCGAATGGGATTTGTGCCCTGCCTAGCCGAGGGCACAATCATCACGCTGGCAGCCCATTGGTTACTCGATCTCCCATGCTTCGAAGCTGGCATGTTGGGATTTATCGTTGCTGCCGTATCTCCCGCGGTCGTCGTCCCGCAAATGCTTGAGCTGAAAGAAAATGGCTTCGGAAAGAAAAAAGAAGTTCCGACACTGATTTTGGCTGGCGCTTCGGTGGACGATGTGTTCGCGATTACGATTTTTGGAGCCTTTACCAGCCTTGCGACCGGCGTTTCCGCCAACTGGCTCAGACTCGCGATCAGTCTTCCAGCTGGGATCCTAATTGGCGCCGGCATCGGTATCCTGATCGGTTACCTGCTCGTTTGGTTCTTCAAACGATATCATTTGCGAGATACCAAGAAGATCATTCTCTTCATGATCATTGCAGTCGCTTTTTACGATCTTTGCGAGTCCCCCCAAGTCCAAGCAATCGTACCCATCACTGCCCTACTGGGCATCATGGCAATCGGATTTGTAATACTTGAACGCTACGACACACTCGCCAATCGCTTGGCGTCAAAGTTTCAAAAGATTTGGGTGCTGGCGGAAATTTTGCTATTCGCCTATATCGGTGCCGAAGTACAGCTTCGTGAACTGACGACTGGTATTGTCGGCGTTGGCCTGCTGATTCTGGCGATCGGGCTGGTGGCTCGCAGTGGTGGAGTTTGGGTTTCCCTTCTCGGCTCTCAATTGAATAGCCGAGAACGCATTTTCTGCATGATTTCCTACCTCCCCAAAGCCACCGTGCAAGCGGCCATGGGCGCAGTCCCACTATCGATGGTCCTGGATGGCAAAATGACCAGCATGACCGCAGCCAGTGGCAAGACAATTCTTGCCATCGCAGTGCTGAGCATCGTCGTGACGGCGCCCCTTGGTGCAATTGGAGTCAAGATCTCAGGCCCAAGGCTCTTAAAAAAGGACTGACCACCGTGTTAGCAGTCACCCTGAGCGGACTTGCCAGAGTGACTAATTTGCGACAAGATCTGGACACCTCCAACAACATCATGCATCGGAGTGGCATTAAACGGGACAGGAATTCAACGTGAAATTCATTCGATACCACGATTCATCTGGCGTTACTCACTTTGGTTGCCAACATACCGACGGCAGAACAACACGCATCGACGGCGACCTTTTCGGCGAATATTCCGATTCAGGTAGTCCGGCTGATATCTCCAAACCGTTAGCGCCACTCGTGCCAACTGACATTCTCTGCATCGGACTCAACTACGCTCGTCACGCAGCAGAAGGCAACCAAACACTCCCAGACTATCCAATCCTATTCATGAAAAATATCGGTGCTCTGCAGAATCCGGGCGACCCAATCGTCATCCCGCAGACACTCCAATGTAAAAAAGTTGACTTTGAATGTGAACTGGCCGTAGTCATTGGAAAAGAATGTCTCAATGTGTCTGCCGACGACGCGTTGAATCACGTACTCGGATACACCTGTGCACACGACGTCAGCGAACATCATTGGCAAATGAACGGTGGAGGAGGTCAATGGTGTCGAGCAAAGACATTTGCACCTTTTGTCCGCTGGGCCCCTGCGTCGTCACCGCGGATGAAATCCCTGATCCCCAGACACTTTCGATCAAGACAACCATTAATGGCGAGATCATGCAAGACTGGACCACAAGTGACATGATCTTTCCAGTCGCAAAGCTCATCGAATTTCTCAGCGCAAGTACACGCCTGTTGCCCGGCACCGTAATCCTGACAGGAACACCTCATGGTATTGGAGCCGGAAGAACTCCACCTATTTTCCTCAAACCGGGTGAGAGTGTAACGATTTCCATTGAAAAGATTGGTGACTTAGTAAACCCGGTTGTCGCCGAATCACATTAACAGCGCGTCAAATGCTGGACTTAATGCTCTTTCTCTGATTGTGATCAATCCGGCAACGATCACGGGCTAATTCAAGAAAACTCGTGTTCGTGACGACGACGTGAATCGAAAACAACAAATCTAGGACCCTAAGAATGACGACACCCCAACCTTCGCTGACAACCTTGCCGGCTTGGCAATCACTCGCTGCTCATCACCGCGAAATCAAAGATGTCCACCTTCGTTCGCTCTTCAAAGATGATCCGCAACGTGGGCTTCGTTTTACAACGGAGTTCGGTGGATTGTTTCTAGACTACTCAAAAAATCGCATTACCGACGAAACCGTCAAACTGCTCACAAAGCTTGCCGAAGAAGTCGGACTTCGAGAACGAATTGATGCTATGTACCGCGGTGACAAAATCAATGTCACCGAAAACCGATCTGTTTTGCACATTGCATTACGGACACCACGCGAAAAATCAATTGTCGTGGAGGGCCAGGACATCGTACCCGAGGTGCATGCGGTGCTCGACAAAATGGCGGATTTTTGTCGGCGATTGCGCAGCAGTGACTGGAAAGGTCACACAGGGAAACCGATTCGCAACGTCGTCAACATTGGCATCGGCGGTTCTGATCTTGGCCCCGTCATGGCTTATGAAGCATTACGATCCTACAGCCAACGAAGCCTAACCTTCCGATTTGTGTCCAACGTTGATGGAACGGATTTTTTCGAAGCAACTCATGATCTCAACCCGGAGGAGACACTCTTCGTCGTTGCCTCGAAGACTTTTACGACCTTGGAAACGATGACCAACGCCCAGAGTGCCCGAGATTGGTTATTGAAAGGACTTCACGGAGACAAAGCGGCAGTCGCCAAACATTTTGTGGCCGTTTCGACGAACGCTGAAAAAGTTGCCGATTTCGGCATCGACACAGCAAACATGTTTGAGTTCTGGGATTGGGTCGGTGGACGATACTCGATGGATTCGGCAATTGGCCTCTCAACCATGCTGGCCATCGGTCCGGAAAATTTCCACGAAATGCTGCAAGGATTCCATGAGATGGACGAGCATTTTCGTTCCGCACCTTTTGAACAGAACCTTCCCGTTCTAATGGCCCTACTAACCGTTTGGTACGCCAATTTCTTCGATGCTCAATCTGTCGCTGTGCTACCGTACGAACAATACCTGAAACGGTTTCCAGCTTATCTGCAACAGTTGACAATGGAAAGCAATGGAAAACGCGTCACCATGGACGGCGATCCAGTCGCTGTTGACACCGGACCAATTTACTGGGGCGAGCCAGGGACAAACGGGCAACACTCCTTTTACCAGTTGATCCATCAAGGTACGCGGCTGATACCCTGCGACTTCATCGCATTCGCACATCCGGTGAATCCGATCGGGCGACATCACGCCATGCTGATCTCCAATGTACTGGCCCAAGCAGAAGCTTTGGCTTTCGGTAAGACCGCCGACGAAGTCCGAGATGAAGGTACACCTGATTGGTTAGTGCCCCACCGAGTGTTTGAAGGAAATCGCCCATCAAATACATTGTTTGCTGACCAATTAACTCCTAATGTGCTGGGAAAGCTCGTAGCGTTGTACGAACACTCGGTATTCACTCAAGGTGTCATTTGGAATGTGGATTCGTTCGATCAGTGGGGCGTTGAATTAGGCAAGGTCCTCGCACAACGTATCATTCCGGAACTTGAAAGCGAGCAAGATCTTGATCTGAACCACGATACCTCCACGAATCATCTGATCGAACGATATCGAAGCATCAGACGAATCTCAAAGTAGGCAAATCATCGTCGAAGAGGCTTTTCGAAGCACGACTCCTGCCACTGAAAATCAGGAACAAAGATTTGCCGGTTCAAATCGGCCTGAGCGATCCTAGCCCACGCCGCAGATCCCCCCCCGTGGTTCGCTGCTCTTTTGAATGCAACGGACAGGGACGTGATTTCTTCCAGCGAGCTTGTTCAGCCTGCAGAAACTCGCTTGACAAAATGACCGGCCAATCTAGCGTTACGCTGAACACGTCCGTTTGTGCCTATCACCTTTCGCACTCAAGATTAGACCAAACCACAAATCTATGTTCTCGATCAGAAGAATGTCGCGTCATTTCACCGGATCGATGGTGTTTGAACAAACAATTCTGGCAACGGTTCTTATCCTGGCGGCCCTGGCGATCATTGGATCAATCGGGGATTTGACCGCCGTTACCATACGTACCGTCGACATAAGTCCTACCTCTGCCAACATGAGGGCCGATTCGTCCGATCCACCATCGGGAGTGGTCCCGTACGACAAGTCCACCTTTCTGCGCAATTCCCGACCCGCGTGGACCAGCGTACTTAATTGCCTTTCACTGGCTATTGCGTTGGCTTGGCTGGTTCTCCGTGAGCGTCAACGAAAGATGAGATCACCCCGCCGATTGTCAACGGATTGTGCCGACTCCGTCAGTAACCGAGTCGCAATGAAACGTCAACGAACGTGCCGTCGTCTTTATAACAACACTGCAATGTTAATGACCGGCGACATCGAAATACGCCAAATCATGACGCGGACACCTGAGACGATGCGCCCAGGGGATACGATTGAACGGGCACGGCAAATGTTCGAGAAACAAGCGGCCGACTATCTTGTCGTTTCTAAGCCGAATGGCACGCTCGTCGGCCTTCTGAGTCGCTACTACATTGCTCGCACGAAAGCGAAACGAGTCTCAGATGCCATGTTGCCGAGACCATTTTACGTTTCGATGGATACAATGCTTAGCCCCACAGTGACGCAAATGCTAAACGAAGGTGTCTCTTGCGTCGCCGTCGTTGAAAACCATCGAGTCATCGGCATCGTTACCACCCAGGACATTCAATTAACTTTCCAAGCCGTGCTGCACGTCCTGGCGAAGAAGTCAAATGAAATTCAGTTGACGGACGGAATTGCCGCCTGCCTTGGAGAAGAGCAATCAAACTATCAGTCTTCTTCGCCAAAATGACTACCGATCGACTCGACCACCGCATCCTGCTTGCTTCACAACCATGAGAGGCATTCGCCATGCGGTCACTCGGAAACCTGCATGATGGAGACAGGAGCTCTCCATCATCGGTTTTGTCGTCCCGGCAATGGACAAAACACTCGGTTCGTCAGTGTGCGATGCCCCCTTTTCATCACGTTCCCGGTTCAACTTGGCAGACTTGCTAATCCCCGACAACTGCACTAGCATTCTGGACTTGTTTACCGTCCCGATGCAATGGAAACGCCGTGAAACGATCAAAGCTTCTGCCACAGCCCAATTTGTTCTCACGAAAAAACCAGCTCAAATCCAGCAGAACACCCAAACGAGCAAAGCTTTGCAACGTTTTCCATCAGAGATAAATACAATTTCCAGTATCGGTGGAATTGTTCCGAGCCAAGAACTTCCGATATTCTGTGTCTGGCTCCAACGATCGTTTCCTGCTACAAATGACCGCCTAAGGCTTCAGCAGCAATTTCCCTACGGCGCAGATTGTTACGATGAAGAGTGAATTAGATCGGTTGTTTTGATTCGTTGATAAAATAAGTGACATCCCGTGTTTGCGAAATCTGAATTCCGCTAAATCCCCACGAGAGAAGGACATAAAATGGTCTCGATGAAATTAGTTTCGATTTTCGCTCTTTGTGTGTTCTGCTTACCCATGATCGCATCGGCCGATACAAAATCCACAACCGGGGACACAAGTGAATTGGAATCAGAAAATGAGGCAAGTTTCATTCCGCGTACCAAGCGCGTGCTGACCCAAGAAGAACAAGCTGCCCTTACCCCCAAACAGGTATTTGAATTACTTGAAGCGGGTAACAGGCGATTCGCCAACGATTCGCTGACGATTCGCAATCACGGAAAACAACGGCGAAAGGCCGCGATCGGTCAATTCCCGAAGGCAGTGGTTCTTTCCTGCTTGGATTCGCGCATTCCAGTCGAAGACGTATTTGATTGTGGCATCGGCGACATCTTTGTTGCTCGGGTGGCGGGCAACTTTGCCAATACCGACATTCTGGGAAGTCTGGAATTCGCCTGTAAAGCTTCAGGTTCAAAACTTGTGTTGGTTCTTGGGCACGACAACTGTGGAGCAATCCACGGTGCCATTGACGGCGTAGAACTCGGCAACATCACCGCCATGTTGAAAAATATCACTCCAGCGATTGATCAATTCGAAGATTATCAGGGTAAGAAATCCAGCAAGAATCCGCAATTTGTAGAAATGGTCACCCAGGCAAACGTTCAAAACACAATCAAATTTATTCGCAAAGGAAGTCCCATTTTGCGCAACATGGAAAAGAACGGTGACATTATCATTGTCGGCGGCATTTATGACATGGATACCGCCAAAGTTCATTTCATCAGGAATTGATCTCTCTGTACGATTCATCGAATCAGATACAAAATTCGTGATCAATCAACCGCCCCAAGAAGGGAAAGCTGTCGCCTCGGCCACTTCCCCTTTTCCTGCCCGGCAACTCACTCCAGCTGCCGTCATCCATCGACGTGGTTAGTCAATCGGATAGTTGCATCACGGGTAAGTGTTCAACACCAATTCTGTTGAGCAAGCGATAAACCGCAAAAGGGAGATAATTAAAGCGAGTTGCCAACACGGTCACTCTATCCTTCGTGACAAAGGAATGACTTGCTTTGACACCCAACTTCAACCGTTTGACTTTCGTCACGTAGTGCATGTCACCATTCACTGCCAGCCAAATGCCATCAAACGATCGAATTCGATGTTGGATCTCCTGAAAGTCCAGCGTTGCCGGATTTTCAATCAACTGAATCGCAGCAACATCCTTCTTGTCAAACTTTCTCGAGATACCCTGTTGTGGTTTGCCTGGATTTCCGTCTGCAACCGCCTGGAGCACTCTCAACAACTGCTTTCCCGCCACGACTGCCTTATCATACTCGAGGCATTTGGGAGATCGATTCTCAACCGGTATCGTACCCGAGCAAATGATTGGGCCCTGATCAACCTCCTCGGACATGTGATGAAAGCAATATCCCGTGTCAGCTTCTCGAAAATAAACAGACCATTGCGTTGCCATCCAACCACGATATTTCGGTAGAATCCCACTGTGCAGATTGACACAAACATCAAAGGCATCGATCAATTCTCTCCGAAAGATTTGAGTGCAACCGAAACAAAATGCAATGTTAGCCGCCACCTCATTTCGCACAAATTCAGCGAAATCGGCGTGATTAATGTTGCGATTGGGAGGGACAATATGCCCTACCCGATATCGGCAAGCAAGCGAACTAAGGCTCCCCGATAAGCACCCACGAAAAGAAATCGGGGTGGCAAAGTTGAATACTTTTTTGGCAGTGCGGGTAATCAGGGCATTCGACATCCCGCGAAATCCAGATACATCGGTCTGAGCATACGCTGCAGTTTTGCAAATACCGACTACCTCAAATCCCTCAATCTTGTTTGCGAGCTTCAATGCCGCCTTCGTTAATGGCACACTCTTGTCCAAATCCGCATTAACAAAGATCATCGCCTTCAAAGGACAGCGAGTGAGAGATTTGTTGATTTCGTTGTACATTCAACTCTGAAGGCGAAGTCTCACTTCATGCAACTCGCCTCTCCCCCGTATTGACGAAAAAATCTTTTGCAGGCTGCGAGAATACAACCGGTGGCTTCAACACCGCCCCCAAAATGACCGCTTTGCCTCTAATGCAACCGTCACAAGCTTTCGACGCCGACGTATTCATGTCTAACGACGTACCCATCGCGTTAATCGGCATGCGTTCCGACCAATGTTCGTGCCATACTCGATTTAAGTCAAGCGATCCGTTTGAATCACCTGCATTCCCAAAGATGGTGCCCTACCCCGCCCCAACAATCGTTGTGGTATTTGCAACGGCCTAGTCGATAGTTAGGGTAAAGGATTACTTTTCCTTGCTGCATGACTGTTGTCACAATCGATTTGCTCACAAATAGCTTGAGCTAGTCGCTGGTTGAATTCACGTCCACTGGAAAACGTTTTTGCTTCAGCATCCCACATTCGGGACGTGACATCCAAGGCTTCGGTTCGCCGAATAAATTCCTGCCACCAAAGTGGCGACTCTCCTGCGATCGACTGCCGCGCGTTCACAGCAAGCAAATGAAATTTACGCCCACCGGATTCGACTATTTGGCGCATTTCGTCGAGACAGGCGATAACCGTTTCCACCCCTGATGAAGCCTCGGGTTCTTGGGGATGAAACCAAGTGTTTAGCTTGCTGTTCAGCAACCACACTAACCGTGAAACATCCATCAGCTGCTCTTTTACGGTGGGAGCGAACGATTCTCGCGTCAGCCCGTCCTGGCTCACGTGAAAGACAGGCTTTGTTCGCCCTAGAAAATAATTTTGGTTTTGCTGCACGTTTATGAAGTCGCTCGGGTTGACCAATACAAAGACATCGCCGCTCCGGTGAGAATCCCCGTCAAAGACCGACTCCATTAGTAACAATTCCTGGTCAGTTCCAAAACCAATGACACCAAAATTAAAAACTGGATTCGAGATTTGACTGGCCAGTTTCGACGAAGCGGTATCTTCGTTGTCAACATCCGTCCCCCAGACAAGCTCATCGCCAAACAGGAACACTGGAGACGCTTCGGCAAGGTCGCTTTCTCGGGAATCCGCGGAAGAAACGCGACGGCCTTTTTCATCCACGTCGACCGCAAGGTCCTGCCCTCGAACATTCCGCTGGATCTGCCGAAGATTTGGACGCGACTTCCAGCCCATCGTCGCATCAGAGATTGTTATCGGCTCACGTAGATCGAAAGCGATTAAATACCTCACATAGATTTCGCCAAGTGCCGATCCGCTAATCATCATTCCAGCAACGAGAACCAGCTTTAAGAATAAAGAACGTCGCCATAAATGACACCAGGAGACGGCTGCAAAGGTCGCACTGCAATAACTGAAATAAGTAAAATGCAATGGAAACACAATTGCCGCAAAAAGAGGATGCTTTTCTTGTGAAAAAAACAGATAAAAACGCCAATTCAGAATCAGAATGCCTAAGATTGCAAGCCACGGCGCAATTGACCAAAAGTGAAATTGAATCGTCAAAACCGTGGCTGTTACGAGCGCAAGGACCGAGGCAACCACGCGGGCGATCCCAGGGATCCGTCGATTGATCGACCAAGCATCCACTAGCAGAATCCCGACTACAGTGAGTACAGGAAACAAGATAAGCTCGGGTCGGAGTAGCGCGCTAATTGCCAACATTACAAGCAGGCAACATGTAAACAAGGCGCTTAGTCTTTGTGAAAAACCTACATTCAAATCGTTAGGAACATTTCCATCACGCAACATCAACTTTGTCCACGGCACCGCTCGGTCCCAAATATCAGTTTTCATCAACGTCCAGAGTGACCAATGCTTTAGGTGCGTCACTTGAACCTTCTTTAACAAGCAGATGCGGTGCCCTCGACGATGAAGACGCACGCCCAATTCAATATCTTCGATACAGGGCCTCGCATAGGATGTATCAAATCCCCCAACATCAAGAAACGTTTGTCGCTTGATTGCACCACAACCGCTCCAAAACGTCGTTGCTTCTCTGCGACTGTTTTGATGGACGAAATGATGAAACAGATTCTTATACTGCGAAAGGATATTTTGTTTCCCTGGGTTCAGATCATAGGACCCAAAGACCGCATCAATCGTCGAGTCACCTTTAAATTCCTCCACGATCAATCGAATCGTCTCCGAATTCACAAGAACGTCGGCGTCGAGAAAGAAGACATATTCGCCTGTTGCTTCGGTAGCACCAAGGTTTCTTGCTTTGGCCGGACCGGATTGACTCGTTAGGCTTATGACCTTCGCTCCCAGATCTTTCGCTACTGCCGCAGTGTCATCCGTTGACGCATCATCAATGACAATCACTTCATACGATTCGAAGCGAGATTCTTTCAGACAACTCAGGCAAGATCTCAAATGTTCCGGATCGTTCCGAACGGGAATCACAACAGAGAGGATTGGCTTCTCACGTGAAGCCAATCCTTGCTTTTGATATTCCTCAGTACTCTGATTGACAACGTCACTCATAGCAGGCGATTTCTAGCTAATTTACCAGCAGATAAGCAGATAATACGTCATGAAAACAACATTCACCAAATCGAGACATTCGTGAAATGAGAGGAAAACAGCTAACAGCGTCTCCCCAAAAAACTGGTATCTCCGCGTCCGACTGTTCCGATTTTCCTCAATGTTCATCTTGCGGCGGCCAACCCAAAAAATCAAGCTACTGAAGCTCGACAAAACGGATCCGTCGAGATTCATGATCACTTCTCTTAGCACTTAGCAGCATTGACCAATTTAACTCGATGGGTTGTAACTGGTCGCCGGCTTCATCTTGGGGGACAAAAAATCAAACGCAACCACTTGAAACAGGATCCTGAACCTCCAGCGCTCCGGACACCCACCACAATTCCCACAGATTGTTCAAGGCATTGATTCGGGTCTTGGAGGAATTTACGGCATCCTCAACAGAACGGATCGCAACCCATATGATGATAGAGGTGATGCCGCATCGACACCGTTTTTCGCAAGAGAAGTCTGGCCTTGGCATGAGAAAACGGCAAAGCCCAATTTGAGCGGAGCTGACCTAGAACAGACACTCATCACTGCAAGCCGCATGCGGATAGAAACATCGCATTCGGTCAAACCGCCGTGCGATGGACTGCAAATAATTTACGAAGCATATCTATCATGCAGAATCCAACAAAAGCATCATCAATCCACAGTTTCCTGAGGAGTGGAATCTTCCCGAGTTGTGGGAATTCGAGAATCGTTTCCAATTTTGATCTTTCGACCAATCTTCGATCGCATATCGACCTCAAATCCACTTACACGTTTGCCTCTCGCAGCCAGATTTTCGTAGATTCGGATACTCTTCGCCTTTTGAACTCCATCAAATTGAACCGGAAAAGTCGCAATCAGTGAGAATTGGTCGGGTCTTTTGGAGACAAGTGTTTCGAGCAATTCGTGGTGAAGCGGAGTATCCCATCGGTAATCACAGTCATCGAGCAGAATGAAATGGACGGGAATCGAATCTATGTATTCCAGCAGTGCATCATTCGTCGTGAATATTGGCCGGTACTTAAGACCACTCCAACTACTTTCCCCCAAAACCTTGCTTGATCGAAGCACATACTCAGTGAGTTCTTGATCGCGGATCTTTAACTCTGAGATAAACGCTCCCTCTCCAACCTCATCGGAACTTACCAACGTGACATACCCTGATCCTACATTGGGAACATATGCTGCTGCAGCAGCATATCCTGAAACAATTCTCAGGTCACGTCCCGGTGCGAACAAGACACTCACTCCCACAACTCCAGCAACAACCCCCCAGCCAGCGGCACGTTTAAATTTACCCAAAATGAGCTTAAGACCGTTCGCATACAAAACCATCCCCCCCGTCAGAACAGGTAGCAAATAACGCATTTCGGAGACGATCGGTACAAAGAACAAGAAGATCAACGTCGCACCGCACCAACTGATGGCAACCGCCAAATCAGCTGAGTACTCGTCTTCTGCAGCCACGCGCCGAAACCGCCGCGACAGGGGCACTGCACCAATGAATGCGACCACGCCAATCGCAACGGAAACAACTTTATTAAAAGTATCAGAGGCGTGATTACGCGGTTTCAATAACACCGATTTGGTCGCCGATTCCACCAGATCAGATTGCCCATGGGTGCCGAGCCCTTGATTCATGGTTTCCACGTAATAAGGTATCGTAAGGAGACTGATACAGGCAATTGCGACCAAAATTTTCCAATTAAACAAAACGGCAATTTGGCGACTTACTAGAACGTACAGCGGCAGAAAGAGAATCAAGCTCAGGCCGACAGGTTTGGTCCACATCGCGAGCACGGACCAAATCACGCAAAACACAAGATGACTATTCTTTTCGGTTGCAATGAAATCACTGAATGCAAACACCGCCAAGAATGCGAACAGAGTGAAGGTCATATCCGACATCACCACAACTGTATTGGTGCGGACCAGCGGTTGACCAAGAAACACGACTATAGTCAACAGGGTAATTCCCCACCCATGATTTTGGCGAATTCGGTGACAAAGAACCAACACGACTAAACTAGAGATCAGCCCCATCAAAATCGTGATGCTCGTCTTAGAGACCCCCGCAATCATAAACCAAATAGTCTGTAAGCCGTAAAAAGCCGGGGGCCAATGTCCAAATGCCACCTTCGGGTAACGGACATAGTATTCCTCCGCAAACGCGAGAGGTGATGAACCAAGAGACATGGTGCAATAGTCATAAACCAGCGTACCGGTTACAAAGTGAGCAGCTTCATCCGGGTGCGTTGCGATGTCTCTCGAATAGCCACCGAGCGCAAACTGTATTCCAAATACGACAATCATAATTACCAACAGCTCAGGCAGCCATTGGAATCGCGCGCCTTTGGCGGTGTGATTCGCCACTTGAACCGCAGACGCTGCCGCATCAGAAGATTCAGTCGTGTTGATCAATTTCATGGCTTTCCTAAGGTGACTCTTTTAGTTACCCGTCAATCAGTCGCTTCCCTCATGAGTAGTTCTCGCGATGCTGCCTGCATTACGAACGACTCCCGTCCATACCTCGGATCTCTGATGCAGCAGTTTCTTCACGGCAAAATCCTTTTTGCTAAAGCAAATCCTAGTCGTTGATTTGCAATGGAGTTTGGATGACCGTCGAACGGAATAACGTAGGTGTCACGATCACCCGAGAACAAGTCGGAGAAATCGACTATTTCAATCGACTCGTCCCGCAAGTAGCGGGCAACCGTCGTTCCCGTTGTGGAGTCAGGATAGAGCACGACAAACATCCGGCTGCTTGCCGATTTGGCAGCCAAGAGCCGTGACGACTGCTCGATAATTTGAGCGGTCAATGCAAAATATTCCGGCTTAATTCGGTGTGGAAGATCAACATCCAAATAACGCAACGCATTACTTGTCGCTACCAATCCATACAAACCGCAAAGAATGCGTCGTTCGGCCAAAAAGGATTTAGCGCGAATTACATGACCATTAGATTCGAGTTGGTAACATGGCATTTGTGATCCCCAGCGACTGACCACGTACATGCTCCCTATGGCACGCCTCACATGATCGTCAATGAACACATAAATAGCGATGATGTCGCGTCCTTGGAGGAACGAGTCCCACCTACCGTTTTCTAGCGAGGCCAACATTTGCTGTGGTCCGTACCCACAAAAACCAGCATTGACAACACGGGCACCACCAGCCGCCAAACAAAATTGATTTGGAAGAGTTTCATCGTCATTCACCCCTTCGCCGAAGGTGAATGAGCCGCCAAAAAACAGAACGACGGGCTCACCCTCCGGCTGACTTTCTGGCGTGATCCGATACCCGTCCTCACCGATGCGATAGGTCACATCGTAGATCGGCTGCAACCCCTTAGATTTCTGCGAGCCCACCGTACAACCAGCCCGAGGTTTGTAGCCGACGACGGGATCATTCTCATAGAAACGCTGCCGGTCAGCCCCCGTGTAATGCTGGTCTGCTGGAGCACTTATCTGCAGAAGAATCCCAAACCCAGCATCAATCACAAGCAAAATCAGGAGACTCACTGCAAGACCAAATGCGGTCGCAGTCCGTCGTGGAAATAGCTGAATTGATTGTTTCAAATCATGAAACAAACTACCTGATGTGTGCCTTCCGTAGACGAACAGAGAGAGACTGCTTAGAACTGCAGCAAGCACCAAAAACCAAAGACGGTCACGAGACAACCAGAACAGCGGCCGTCCAAGCCAAACCTTTTCAACTATCGGTGGCGCAAACACGAGCGCCATTCCGACAAGAACAATACTGGCACTAAACAAGAATCTCTTGTACATGGTATCGAGACAACTTTCGTCACTAACCTTTTAAATCAAATCTTCGGCTCATACTGAGACCGCTTTATGATGGAGCCCTCCACACCACTTAAATAACCAACCAATCCCTCTGTGGAACGATCACCTTACACGACTTTACATGGATTGGTGTACTCGCCGCTAGACGTTGGAGCCATCAAGTATTTGCTGATGAAGCTCATAGAGTTGAGCGTAAACCCCAGCGGAGCTGATTAATTCTGCATGCGACCCATTTTCGACCACGCGTCCTTCATCCAAGACCAGAATTCGATCAGCCATGCGTACTGTAGAAAACCGATGCGAGATAATTATGGCAGTACGACCTTCAACCAGTTGCCGAAAACGTCCGAACATTTCGTATTCAGTCTTCGGATCTAATGCTGAAGTAGGCTCATCGAGCACGACAACTTTCGCTTTGCTTGCGAGTGCGCGCGCGATGGCTAACATCTGCCACTGTCCACCGGAAAGGGTTACCTCACCGAAAGTGCGTCCCAGCACCGTATCGTACCCATGAGGCAGTGACTCGATCATTTCATGGACACCTACACGCTCAGCAATCTCTCGAACTGCCGCCTGATCATCTAATAAATGCTTCCAGTCACCGAATGCGATATTTTCCGCCGCCGTGCCCTCGTATTGCGCAAAAGACTGCATCACGGAAGCGATATTCGTCTGCAGACATCGCTCCGATAGCTCTTCAACATCATGACCATCAAAATAAATCGCCCCCGAATTGGGCGAATACAGTCCGGATAGCAGCTTTATAAGCGTTGTTTTACCCGCGCCGTTTTGGCCGACGATGGCAACAACTTCGCCCGGTTCAATGGAAAGAGAAACGCTATGCAAAATGGGCATCTCACATCCGGGATAAGCAAACGACACTTCCCGAAAATCGATTGCACCCTCTGGATTTGCAAGGGTAAGGCCCCCTTGCTTTGGGAAGGTCGGCTTCGCATTTTGAAATTTTTGCAGGTTGGACACAAGCAAACTACTATTCACAAGACGACTAAATACACGAATCTGCTGACTGACTGTCGTGTACAACCGCTCCGCTGCTAACATTAAGGCCGCCACATTACCCGGTGCAATCTTGCCTGCGATCGCTTGTGAAATCACATGGTATCCCAAAGCGGCGAGGGCGATGGTGAAGATCGCAGCAAAGACAGATTCAATAACGAAAAAACGACCTTGAAAACGTCGATTCTCATCACAGAATGCCTGCGAAATCTCCCGAAAGCGCCGAATGAACAGCGGCGACAAATTGTATGACTTCACCTCTGGAATCCAGATGTGGTTCATGAGCTTACTGATAAAATAAGCATTCCATCTCACCTTGGTGGCGCGTCGATGATGGTACAGATAACGAAGAATCGACATCCGAAATTGCGAGATAGCAAAAGGGATCGCAAGCCCCGCCAAGACAATCGCAGTGATCGGATCCATCGCAAATACGAGACCCGACAAAAAGATGAGCTGAAATCCATTCCGCAAGAATTCGCTTGCATCATTGACCAATAATTCACAATGATGCGCTGAATTTTCTCGAGCGCGACTCATCATGTCTTGGTTAGCTGGATCCTCGAAAAATGACAAATCCAGTCTAGACGCTTGAGCAAATAACCCTAGATTGATCGCTAGGTCCATTTCATCGCGAAGTCGAACCGCGACGTAGGTCCCAAGATTGCTCGCCATAGCGCCGCCAAAAATCACAATCGGCAACAGCATCAGCCAGTGCATGCTGCCGCTTACATCGACTCCGGCCTGGAAGTCGTTCACCAAACCTCGCACGCAGACGATCATCACGACTGGCACCAAACTGCGAAGCAAACCGACAAACAGTGTGATTGCTACAATCGATGGCGAAGCCGACCAGGCCAGACGCAACGCCCAGATCCCGTTGCTGAAGACATCTCGAAAGCTCGCGCGATCGATTCGGTCATTTGAAATATCCCGCATATTGAAACCCAATACAAGCGATCAGGTGCCGAAAGTTTGACACCAAGTAGGGAATCAAATCGCAATCATAAAATCGCGTTTTTGGTCCCCATACTTCCGCTCAACTGTTCCTTTCATTCACCTGACAAATAACTCGCATCGTTGGGCACATCACTTTTCTGTGAACCCGCACTGTGACCAGTCAGTGTGTTTTATGTGAACAGCATTCCCCCAGAACCATGAGGCCAGAAAATCATTATTGAAATCGCAAAAACGCTCACTTTCACGTGTCACAGTTACCCAACTCAATGGCAACAACTTGGTTCTTAACAAAAACGAATCCCAGAGATGCCTTGCAAACGATTTACCATTTCGGAGATAGCATTGCAGCGGTAAGGATTCCATCCCTTCTTGCGATCTTGTCCAAGATCAAGAACTGTCCATGCTCACTCTTCATCGCAGATTCTTTTCCATACTATACCGATACTTTCTCTTCTGCTTCTGAAATCTCTTCGTGATACTCTTGTTCCGTGTTCACAGCCCACAGATCGTGGTCTCGCCCCATCAACAGATTCTCTACGGCGAGCATACCGGTCAACATCGCGTGATCTTGATTATTGTAACGGTGTAATCCATTACGTCCGACAGTCTGTAGATTTTCAAGCCCATCAACGTACTCGCGTAGTACAGACAGATGTACGCGATAGTCAGAATCGTAAACAGGATAAGATTTCTGCACACGGAAAACGCATCCGTCCTCGACGTCAGAATAATCAATTAAACCTAATTGGTCCATTTCGCGTTTACCCAATTCGATGAGATCCTCATCGGCCATCGTCCAGACCTCATCGCCTTCATTGCAGAAATACTCGAGTCCCAAACTACTCTGCTCCGAGTTCGGCACCATGTCCGGACTCCAGTTCTTGTAGTTTTGGATGCGACCAACCTTGACCCCCGGGTCATGAATGTAGATCCAATTGTCTTGAAACAATTCAGCTCGGTTAACAATTAAACAAACTGTCAAAAAGTCCCGATAACTCAATTCACCTGCCGCCGCAAGCACATGATCCGGTGCGGGAGGATCAAGTTTTCGCACCAGTTCCGTCAACGGCATACTCGAAATAAAATCTGTTCCCTCAACTGCTTCCTCTTGACCGTCGCAAGCAATGATCACTTGTTTCACCTTATTTCCATCGCGCACGATACGAACCACATCAGAGTTCATTCGCACATGATTACCCTGATCCTTAATGGATGTCGCCACCGCTCGCCACATCATACCGGGCCCCAGGCGCGGGTAATGAAATCTATCGATCAGCGTCTTGATCGACTTGTCGGGCTTGCGGAACATGTTCAAAACAGCAGTCCGCAAGGACAAACCCTTAATACGCTGAGCAGCCCACTCAGCCTTCAATTCCGTACAGGGAATACCCCAAACTTTTTCCGTATAGGTCTTAAAGAATGTTTCAAAAAGCCGCTTACCAAACCGGTTCGTCACCCATTGTTCGAACGTGTCTTCGATTCGGTAAGGAAACAGTTGCCAACGAAAATAGCTAAGGAGAATCAGAAAACTCTCGATCGGCCCGAGACTGACAAACGTGTTGAACGGCTTAAGCGGGTAGTAAAAAAAACGGCGACGATAAAAAATCCTCGACAGTCGATCCCGTTCAATGAAGTCGTCAACCAACACTTTTTCCCAAAACTTTTGGACATCTCGAGACTTTGTAAAGAATCGATGACCTCCCATGTCGAAGGAGAAACCACGGTAAGATTCGGTTCGAGAAATACCACCAACAATGGCGGCTTTCTCCAACACTGTAGTTTGTATCCCTCGATCTGTTAACTTACTAGCAGCCGTCAGTCCAGAAGGCCCACCACCAATCACAACCACTTCACGATCGGAATTTTGCACTGTCATTTTTTTCGATTGCTCTGCAAAACTTTGATTGGGCAAGTGACTATTCTCGCTTCGCCCATTCCAAACTCATCAGACTAACTAGAAAATCAACAGACACTTTTGGAGCCGCAATTCTGCAATCCGAATCGTCCCTGCCAAAAACAACACTGTATTCTCGCAAACGAATCGTTATTTTCGTCACGGGAACGCTCGACCGACGGCCTACTGGCATCATGACCGACAAATGTAGGATTCTGTCAGGCGTTGGTCAAATCTTAAGAACAATGCATCAAGTCAATTTTTGAAACATAGCGATCGGAAGACGAATAGCGCCATTCGATTCATCCTAGTCATTCGCCTGCAAAAACCCCAATCTTGGCAGAGCCGACAAATGCGATTCATCCAAAGTCAGCGTCACTACCGCTATTCAATAGTTGGGCTTGCAAACTCAATCAGGATGCCATGCGAGATCGAATGCCGAAGATCATAACAGCCCCCCAGGCTATTCACGTGGCGCAAATCTACATCTACATGATTTGGGAATATTATTTCCGTCACAACCCCAGCAGAGCTCCCAATCCAGCAGAACGGCTCGTCCGATGAGAATCGCTTACTTCTCTGCTGAAAGAATGACGTCTCGTGGAGCAATCACTTCAATCAAGTCTGGCAGGTCGTACTTCAAAAGTGCGCCCGGAACCACGTATCCCAATAAATCTCGAGTCAACGGTTTCGCGACAACATCTTCTACCCAGGACTCAATTGAGTCATTGACGGCCACGGAAGCAAATCGCCGATCGAGGGCGGCGGCGTGCAAGACCACCGGCCCCGTCTTCCCTCGACCAATGAGGTGAACCGATTCAAAATCATGAAATTCCGAGAGGCTACTTGCCGCAGCTAGAATCTGATCAACCCGTTGTCCGAGGAGCGGTCGACCAATGTGAAACGCGAGATTCGCAATACGATGTTCGCTATTGTAGTACTTGGCTTTACTTCCTTGATCTGCAGTTTCCCCCACCCCTGCGATGTCAAGCGCCAAGACAACCCAACCGGCCTGCACAAGCTTTTCATTGTCTCCTCCGACTGCTGCAGCATTCGTTTTCCCGACCGAGTCAACGATGATGACCGCAGGACATTTCCTACTTTTATCGTTTGGTAAAAACAGCAAGCCCGGAAGCGGAACCATATTTCTTTGACGAATCAGCAGTTTTTCGATGCGATACTTATCACGATCAATCGTTTCTTTCAGCTGGATTGTTTTTTCTTCGGACGCCTGAGTCAAACCGATCTGGCGCGCAACCTCGGCAAGACAATCTGCCGGATCCCGATCTCCCCAGAACCGTCGTCTTTGATCGGACAACTCTCGCGCCCGAGCTAAGTTCATCTTTGCCACTGTATCTGCTTGTTTGAAGGCGGTAGCCACTTGGCCTGTGCTAGTCACTTGAAGCGATCGCTCCGGCTGAAGCTGCATGGCCGGTTCACGAACCTGCTTGGTGTCATCATTCAGCCATCGCTTCATCCAACCAACAACCGCTTCACGATGGGGCTCAAGAAAACCGTGCTCGCCACCATGGGAAAACAAGGCGGTTCGTTCGGGTTGACCAAGAACCGTGTAGAGTGAAGCTGCTTCCGTCGCCGCATCCTTCGTCGATTCGTAGTCAAAAAAGTCCTGCTGAGCCGCCAACGTCAGTGTTGGCTTCGGTGCACGCATCCAGTAATAATCGATGTGGTCAATACCCAGCGCTACTTCGCTAGGTAGGTGCTGACAGCCATCGGCAGGACCGATCGTTTCATACTTTCGCTGCTTCCGCATAACGTAACAGGATGGAGCTGCCGGTCCGACTCGGGGATCTAACGCCATCAAAAAATTTGTCTGCGTACCCCCGCCCGAAGTTCCTGTCAGGCCAATTGGTTTCTCCTGATCAACCTCATGACGACTGAGCAGATAATCGATGCTGCGAATCCCATCCCAGGCCTCGTACCCGACGATGCTTCGCCCAACCAACAGAGAGCCAGCATTCAACATCGCATGGGTCGTCGTTCCGTGACGGGGAGCATCAACTAATTGATGCCGTTCCCCTTGACAGATTGGATCATAGATCAGCGTTACAAAACCATTCAGCGCCAACAATGTACAAACTTTCTGGTAGGACTCATAAGCCTTGCCATTCGCACTGTGTCCACACGCCACAGCGACACCGGGAAAGGGTCCCTTGCCTTTTGTAGGAAGGTAAAGATTCGCGGTTACATGATGGTTTGGTCGACTCTCATACACAACCTTCTCAATCTTATAGCCGTTACATTCAATCACCCCAGTCGTCCTTGCGTTCAAAGCATTTTTTCGCTGAGGCAATTCGCCGATAATTCGCCGAAAATCACGCAACAACTGCCGCTGTCGGCGACCTGCCGTTGTAGGTGAAGCCAAGGCCGCTTTGACCTCTACTTTTCGTTGTTGATAGTGGCGACGAGACTGCTGGAGAAGGGTTTCAAATACCACTTTTTCGCCACCCTTTGGCATCACCTCCAGTTGCCCCGCCAACAACGGAGCAGTAGCGAGCCAGATCATTGTGCCGAAACAGAGGCGAGAAGGGACAAAAAGGCATCGCTTCGTTCGATCCATTCTTCTTTTCCTCTCATCAACGACCTGCTGATGATTCACTTTCGAAAGCGTTAGATGAGCACCGCATCAAATCCCAAATCTCGCGTGAACCGATCCATCGAGCACATGTTTCCGCACGGTCGGATCTTGTCTAAGACAAGCGTCTCTTACGCCCCCAACATCTTGCCAGACCGACTACTTCGATTCCTTTTTCGACTTAGACTGTCTTCGCTTTTCTTGCCGTTCAGCGCGTAGACGCTTACGTCGCAAGCTACGTTCGGAAACAGATGGTTGGGTTTCGACATCGCCAGAATCGATTCGCTTTTGACCGCCAGTAATAGGATCGACCATTTGATCGATCCAAGCATCAAAAGCGGTTCTCAACTCGCGAACCCGCCGCGGTTCACGATCCGCAAGGTCCGTCGTCTCCGTTGGGTCTTTTCCCAAATTGATCAGCTCCAACTTTCCACGACGGTGATGGAGCTTCCAGTCACCCTGACGAACAGCCCATTCATCTTCTTTTCCCTTGCTCCAAAACAAAGTCTCATGATGTCTTGACGTCTGATTTGCCAGGAGTGGAAGCAGGCTTTTCCCATCAAATTCGTGCTCCGTTGGAAGACCATCGGTAGCGTCTAGGACCGTCGGTAAAATGTCGAACGAAATCACCGGCGCGTCAATCGATCGTTTGCCTGCAAACCGTTGGGGCCAACTTACAATCAATGGCGTCCGAATACCACCTTCATCAAGGCTGGATTTAAAACCTCGCAACGGTGAGTTGTCGGCACTCATGCCCTTCGCACCACCGTTGTCGGTCAGAAAAAAGAGCAACGTATTATCGAACAGTTCTTCCTGCTGCAGCTTGTCCACGACCTGACCGACACCATCATCCAGGTGCTTCAACATCGCCATCAAGATCGTCCGCCTCTCACTGAGTTGTGAAAATTCGGCTCGAACCGCATCAATGTCAGCTTGAGGAGCCTCAGCCGGCGCGTGGACAGCGTTGTACGCCAGATAGAGAAAAAACGGGCGTTCTTTATTCCGATCAATAAACGCGACCGCTTCCTCGGTTAGCCGCGTCGTCAGATAACCTTCGTCGTCAATGCGCTGCTTATTACGATAAATGGGGTGAGAAAATTTGGCAGCACCGTCACTGCGAAGATCGAAATAACTATGCCCTCCACGCCCCATAAATTTGTAGCACTCATCGAAACCACGATTCATTGCATGCCACTTGAGTCGGGGATAATCATCATCCAAACCGAGATGCCATTTTCCAATCGCTGACGAAATATATTCGTCTGGAAGAAATGCCGGAAAGATTTTTTTGCTTGGATCAAAGCCGCGCCCACCGTCACCTGCCGTATAGACCCCCACGCGTTGTGAATAGCCTCCGATCATTAATCCGGCTCGCGTCGGCGAACAGACATGACCGCTCGTATAAGCTTGCGTAAAAAGCACCCCTTGCTTGGCGAGTGCGTCCATATTCGGCGTTGAAACCTCAGCAGCATGATGTTCGTTCAAACTGATATCTGCGTAGCCTTGATCGTCGGTCAGAATCACCACGATGTTAGGTAAAGACCTACTGTCCGCGGCCAGTTTGGCTGTTGGCAGCATGCTGATGAAAAAAATGAGCAGTGCACGGCGAAAGTCGAGATTCACAATCGGTTCCTTCAATAGAACTCATGGAGCAGTCGCTGAAGTCCGTTCGTCGATTACTGCGGCAAACTGACACCCGTCGCCAAGAACTCGACGTCCCGATCGTTTTTGATCGGTTGCCCCGGTGTACAACGGCCTTTGCGAACTTGCTCATCCAAAAGCAATAACAACGTGCGCACCTGATCAACTTCTTCGAGCACCAGATTCTTGGTTTCGCCTGGATCTTGATCCAAATTGTAGAGTTGCATCGATGGTAATCCTTGCTTTTTCGCTACGGCCTCTCGGGGAGCACTCCATCCACCGCTGCCACCGCACAGGCACAACTTCCAAGGTCCCTGTCGGATCGCGAATGAACCACCGATTGAATGACTGATCAGCGTTCCCCTCTCAGAGGTCGCCGCACCGTTGAACACAGGAGTCAGGTCGTAGCCATCTTCACCACCTACCGCCTGCCTTTCTTGCTCCGTAATTCTTTCCAACGTCGAATACACGTCGGTCAAGCATGCCAACGCATTGGTTCGACGTCCCCCTTTGATTTGATCCGGCCAACGCACAATGAATGGGACTCGATGGCCACCTTCATAAATGTCAGCCTTGTGTCCACGATAAAGACTGCTGGGCCGATGGCCATTCTTTTCGAGTAGGGGAAAGTTTGCTTCGGGCGAGCAGCCGTTGTCACTGGTAAAAATCACCAGCGTCTGATCTTCAAGGCCAGCCTCATCAATCGTCGCAAGTAACTCACCTAGGTGGTGATCCATTTGCATCACGAAATCGGCATAAGGATTCAGTCCACTGGCATCCTTAAAAGGCGGAACGGGAACGATCGGCGTATGCGGCGCTGGCAACGCCAAATAGAGAAAGAATGGCTGACCTTCTTTCGCCGCTCCGGTTCGCGATTTCACATAATCAATGGATTTACCAAAAAGATGAGGTAAAACTTCCGGAATGTTGAAGTCCCCTCCAATCGGCCCTTTGCGATACCAGCCGTACCGATCCTGTTTGCGAGTGACGCCTTCGACGCGATCCGGCTTAGAGGTAATCCGGCCGGTATCAACCCAAACATAAGGCGGCATGTCCAACGATCCACAATGCGCGTAGTACTGTTGAAAACCATTGATATCGGGCCCGTTCTTGACGGGCGCGGTAAAATCAATCTGATTTCCGTCCTTCTGCCAATCCCAACCCAGATGCCATTTGCCAATCATGGCAGTATGGTAACCTGCTTTCCCCATGAGATGACCTAACGTCGGGCGGCTCTGCGGAATCAAGTGGGAACTCGTCCCACTGAGTACACCTCTGGAAAGACGGGAACGCCAGTTGTAGCGTCCCGTCAGCAGCCCGTAACGCGTCGGTGTACAAACCGAACTTGGCGTATGAGCGTCCAAAAAGGTTAGCCCCTCATCTGCCAGCATCTGCAGATGGGGCGTCTTGATCTTGCATTCTGGATTGGTCGGAGACACATCACCAAAACCTAAGTCGTCTGCCATCACGATGATGACGTTCGGCCTCGCGCCGTACGAACTATTCGCAACGACGGCTGTCAGCAGTAGATTTGGCAAAACCGCGAAGATGAGAAAGCGGATCCTGGGTTTCAGGCTTTTCATTCGGTGATCTCACTGAAGAATGATAAAGTAAAAAGTCGGTTCGCAGCATTTAAGTTTAGTCTCTCAGGCTGTGATTTGCGACGCTTTGTACTTCGCGACCAATCAGCTTGACTCCTAGCGCATCGAAAGGACAAGATCGTTCGCGATGGCCTTCCGAGCAGACACGGTCGATTTGGGCAAGATCGAGCCAAGCATCTATCAAGGCATGTAAGGCAACGATCGATGAAGCGATTTCTCTCATCGCCTAGCCATGCGGATCAAATCGCCCCTAAAAAATTTTCATCCCACCGTTGCACAGACGACGGCATGACAAGCATGGGATATGATATTGGAGTCTGTATCAAGCATCGATCGGTCGATAGATCTTCGATGCATCAAGTTCAAACGAAATTAATTCCTGCGTCTTTTCGGAGAAATTCCATGAGACAGGTTTTCTTGTTTTTGCTCGTCGTTAGCTCCGCCTGTTATGGAAAGGTGCACGCCGATAACTTGACTTGTCTGAGTGACGATGAGCGGCAAAGTGCTGCCCTATATGGGCAACTTCAGCAAAAGGCTTATGCATTACTTGATCGTCGTGACGCGGCCTTCGAACAACTGAAATCATCGGCACAGATCCGCGCACACCAACAAAAGCTGAAATCCTTCCTGCTTGAGCAACTGGGCGGTTTTCCGGAACGCACCAGCCTCAATGCACGCACCGTTCGCAGCATCGAAGCTGACGGCTATCGAATTGAAAATGTAATCTTCACGAGTGTACCCCACCACCATATTACCGCCAATCTATACCTGCCTTCTCAAAGTGGCCCGGTACCTGGCATCGTGGTTTCGAGTGGTCACAGTCGCACCGGTAAGACAGCTGATTATAACCAGCGTTTTGGCATCATGATGGCCAAACACGGCATGGCCGCACTTTGTTATGACCCAATCGGACAGGGCGAACGTTCGCAGATTCTCGATTCCGAAGGCGAACCCAAGTTCGGCAGCACCACAACCGAACATTTCCTGATGGGAGTTGGTTCGACTCTCGTGGGTCGTAATACGGCCCGATATCGAGTTTGGGATGCGATGCGATCCATTGATTATCTCGCCAGTCGCGCCGAGGTGGACGCTAATCGAATTGGCTTCACGGGGTGTTCGGGAGGCGGGACATTGACCAGCTATGTGATGGCATTGGACGATCGGGTCGCTTGTGCGGCCCCGGCTTGTTATCTAACAACGTTTCGTCGATTGATTGAAACGATTGGGCCTCAGGATGCCGAACAAAACATTTTTGGACAACTCGCATTCGGACTCGATCACCCAGATTACTTGATCATGCGCGCACCACGCCCAACTCTGATCAGCTCAAACACCGATGACTTCTTCGACATCCAGGGAAGTTGGGCGAACTTCCGTCAGGCCAAACGCATCTATGGACAACTGGGCTTTCCCGAACGTGTGGACTTAGTCGAGATCGCCGGCAAACATGGCGTCGCCCCTCAAAACTTAGCCACCATCACGCATTGGATGAAACGGTGGCTGTTAGCTACCGACCAACCCGTCGCGGCGACCGAACTGGCCGTGCGTCCTGCTCGCGACCTCTGGTGTACTGACACGGGACAAATCCTAACCACTTTCCCCAACGAACAATCCGTATTCGAATTGAACGCCCTACACGAGCAAGAGCTGAAGGTCCAGCGAGAAGAAATGTGGAAGACAACTGCTCCCGATGCGATGAAAACAAAGATTCGGCAGCTGATTAAGGTGCGGGATGCCTCCGAGATGAAACCACCGGTAGTTGAGGATATCGGTCGGGTCCCACGTGAAACCTATCACATTGACAAGCTTGTCTTGCGCACCGATACCGGCGCCACTTTAGCAGGTCTAACCTTGCACCCAGCCGGCCCCTCGGATGACGCCTATCTTTATTTGCACGACGACGGAAAGATCGGAGACATTCATCCCAACGGCCCGATTGCGGACCTGATGGAAGAAGGGCATGTCGTGATTACCGTTGACTTGCGCGGTCAAGGTGAGACGGGAAGTCCAAAACGCGATCCCTTACTCACGGACTGGAAGACGTACTATCTCGCCTACTTGCTGGGCAAGCCCCTGCTAGGAATGAGGGTCGAAGACGCATTGGCAGCCGCCGATTTTGTTGCGTACTATGAAAAGCCCAGAAACGATCCTCGCGAGGTGCATCTGGTCGGCGTTGGACAGGCTGGCATCATTGCGTTACACGCAGCCGCCTTGCAGCCGCAACTGTTTACATCCGTCACGCTACGCAATGTCCCCAGGGAATGGGCTTCCATCCTGGAACAAGAGATTCCAACCGGCAGCCTCGAAAACGCAGTCCATGGCGCACTGACTGTTTACGATTTACCCAACCTCGTGCAACTCATCGGCAACGACAAGGTTCGTTTCGAACAGCCGCAAACCGACTAAGCTTGCCACCGGCAATTCGCAACGATCGACATCGTGTCAAAGATTCGATGTGCAAAGACAATGTTCAACTCAACGTTGAGCTGCCAGTGTCTTGCCGAATCCCCCTTCGCATCACGATCGATTTCATCCGTTCTGCCGCATAGTGCTCATTTAGGTCACCGAAATCACCACTGCGCCAGCCAACAGCAAAGCTCCAATCAGCCGCATGAACATCGTACGACGATTCGGCTGCAAACCCGACGGGTTGAATTGCAACGCCACTACCCAAGCGAATAAGACCCCCCACACACCACGCATCGAGTACATGATATTGACGCGTGTCGCATCACCAAACACACCCAGCGTCAGAGTCATGCCGATGGCTTGCACCGCCATCAGTAACGCACCAAATGCCAACAATGGCATCAAACCCAATTGCAAAAGTTTCCTGGGTCGATCAGCAAGTGGCAAAAAGGCGAGCGAAAAGAGGGCTGAAAAGGAAAACGTCAGTGGCAAGAAATAGCCAGCCCCCCAGCGAGGAGCCCAACGCTGTATTAACAAATCAAACATCGTCATCACGCCGGCAGCAAGCAAAGAGTAGATCACCGATGCCAACACTCGGGATCGTTGGATGTTTGCATCGCGAACTTGTACGAACCCGATCCCAATCACTGCCACTGCGGCCGCAATCCAAATGCGAGCTGGCGCCTGCTCGTCCACTACAAAATGGGAAGCCGCTGGCACGATGAGTATTTTCACACCCAAAACAGGCGCAACAATGGAGACATCACCGCGTGACACCGCGAGAAAGGTGAACAGTTGACCGGCGAGAAACAACCCACCGACAATCGCAGGTTGCCAAAGCAAGGTGGCTGACTGACTCGTTCCTCCCATCAAACACAAAACGGGAAACACGCACGCAGCGGCCCAACAGACCAAGATCATCGAAGTCCAAAAAGAGGCTCCCCGATCTTGCGCTCGCTTCAGACAAAGCAAGCCAAATACAACCACGAAACTCGAACAGAGTGGAAGTAAAAGATAAATCGATCCAATCCTCTTTCAGCCCATGACACCCGGCAATTGTTCTTGAGGCTGACATTCACTCGCCGGAGCAACGAGGTTGCTGCTTCCCAAGCGAATGTGGTCACTTTGAAATTTATAGCATCCGCTCGTCACGGTGTGCAATCAAAGCAGTTCCAGGATTGGCAAAACCTTGCACAACACGTGACAAAGCAAGTTACGGAACAAAAAATCGTTCCGGAGCTTTCCACAACCACTCACCCATCTAGCGACGGAGACTCCATCTTATCGGATTGGCAAGTCCTGCCAACGCCTAACAACGGTTGAGGCACGAGAAACAGTTTCAGATATCAACGCTTCTCTGTTGATATCGAGACCTGCCGATTCGCTACCGACTGCTGTCTCATCAAGGGTTCAATATCCCAATCACCGCAGACCACACACAACCCAACAGGAGAACGCTAATCACTCCCCACCAATTAGCTGACTCGGCTCTCCGCCGGCAACACGAAAAGCGATCAAATTTACTGAGCGAGAACGACCGATGTTCGTCGCAAGACTTTATTGACCAGCTTCGTTATACTGACCGAGAGCTTTCAAATGCTTTCACCAGGAAACATCGCGAGCGATGCCCTATCGCGTATGGAGACGTCATGGCGGGGATATCGAATTACATCGAAGCCTGCAAGTTTCGCAAAAACTTCATTAACGAGCAGTTGCAATGGTTACGTGAAGAAGATGGAAAATTTGCAACGGACATCAAGCGTTTGCAAGATGTCGAGCAACGAATCCGTCAGGAACTGATCGGCTACCTGCTGCCGGAAATTCAAGACCCTCATCTCGATTCATTAGAGGAGCGCCTGTCCTATTCCGGTCTGCGACCAATCAAACGGAAATACGACGAAGCATTTGATGCGGCTGAAAAACGACGTGTGGAATTGGAAGCCATGGATGAGTTCCAACATTACGACTTTCTGATCGATCAAGCGAACCAAGGCGTCGAAGATATTCGGCCCAAATACGAAACAGCCTGCCAGCACATTTCCCTTTGGGAAGGTTCCAAGTGGTTCAAGCAACTGAATCAGCGAAAGTATTTTGAACAAGGATACGTCGCTCGCTGGTGGCACACTTTTTTTGATTGGCGAGCGATTTCATTCCTCATGTCGGAATTATCGAAAAAAGCAAAGCTTAAATTCAACAACCCAGTCAGCCTGAAGCAGCATTATCGCCAACTACGTGACGAAACGAATGACATCGTCGCAGCATACGACAAACGAGTTGCAGAACGAGATCGCATTCACGGGATTAAGACAGAACATCAAGAACTGTTGAAAGCCCCGGAACGATTGCTCGCCGAGCTATTTAACGAATTGGGTGGCGCGGCGATTTCCCATCTCGATGCTTGCCCCGAAGATCTGCGCATCGACTTAGCGCGTGGAGACAAGGTCCTGAACGCGTTTCTCCGCAAGCAGACCGGCGTTCGAAAACAGATTCAGTATTTGCGCGAACTAAGCGTCACTCGCCTCAAGGCGTTGTTCCAGCAATTGAAACAGGATTTGGCAAAGACCGAAGCCAAGATCAAGAAACTCGAACTGCAAAAACGCCGAGGAAAACGCAAACATTATTACTCAACCGACCTTCAGCGAATGAGAAATGTCAAGACCGATAAATGGGAACGGCGACGCGACAAGACGGGCCGTTTACGAAACAAGATTGCTGGGTTTGAGAAATATGATCGAGGTTCGTTCACCAGCGACTACCTTTGGTGGGATTTGATCACGGGAGGCTCCGCAGCCGACGACATCTTCGAAGTACGGGACTTTCGCAATCGGAACCCCGAATGGGATCGTTCGAGCTACCGCGATCCAACAGAGGATCACGCAACCACTGAAACCACTGAAACCACTGGATATGATGACGCCGCAGAAGACTTGGCAGCATCAATGCTTGACTCCCATGAAGACCACCTATTCGTCGACCCGAGTTAGGCCGGGGAACGAGACCAATGCCTGAACCGAAAACCATCGTCTGTTATGCCATTAATGGCTCCGGCCTCGGCCATTTGACCCGTCTGACAGCAGTCGCAAAATGGATCCGTCGATACGTGGCGTTACTCGATTGTCGCCCACCTGAGATCCTCTTTCTGACCTCCAGCGACGCCAGTGACTTACTCGCCGATGCTCGCTTCGCGGCATTCAAGATTCCCAGCAAAACCGTGGCCGTACGGTCCGAATTAAACAAGTCAGAATACAAACGCCTGGCCAAACATTTCGTCTGGAACACGTTGGGTGTGTTTTCACCCAATCTTCTCGTAGTCGACACCTTTCCATCGGGTAGCTTTGATGAGCTATTCCAAATCCTGGATGGCCCGTTCAAGAAGAGCTTCATCTTTCGAGATGTAAAGTCCGAGTACGCCGCTCGGCCAATGTTTCGTGCGGCGATCAGCTTGTTCGATAAGGTAGTTTCACCCCATCGTCGGCGCGACAGCACAACCCAAGTGGCTGCCCCCGGAGATTGCACCTACACCGGCGAGGTGGTGCAATTTGAACGAGAGGAATTGCTGCCGCGTTCTATGGGTCGAGAACAATTGGGCATTGCAGATCATCAACGATTGGTTTATTTGAGTGCAGGAGGCGGAGGCGATCCGAACGCTGAAGAGACCTTAAGGTCGCTCGTCAATGCGTTTCGCTCCCAGGACGACATCCACCTTCTGGTGGGCGCAGGCCCCCTTTATCGCGGACAACGTTTGGCCAGCCCCAACCTGACCTGGTTCGATTCTCCCGCCGTCTGGCGATACTTCGGAACGATCGATGCAGCAATCAGCGCGGGCGGCTACAACTCGTTCCACGAACTTTTGTTTGCTCGAGTGCCCACAGCATTTTTTTCGCAAGCGAAAATCGCCGATGATCAACAGCAAAGAATTCGTAATGCAGTGCAACACGGCGCATGCCAGGAGATTTCCACGCCCCAAAATACCGACTTGGTGATCAAAACGACGAGGGAACTTCTCGACGAAGAGATTACTGCGCGAATCCGATCTGCCTGTGATAATTGGATACCCGAAAACGGCGCACGGCAATGTGCCATTGAACTCTTAAGCCCCCTTTATGACGCGAAACAATTGGATTGGGCATCAAATGTATTGTCTCCCGCTCTGACTCATGCCTTGGAACGTATCAATGGTGGCACGACCGGCGCGCTGGCCGACTGGCTTACGCCCCTTGCGCCACAAGAACAGTTCCAGTCTCTCAAGAACCACTCCGGACTGAACGACATCATGCGACACTTGTCGCCAGCGGCTGCCCATGAAGTCGAGCAAATACTCGCGAAAGAAAAGGTCCACTCATCGCATTTCAAATTCGAAGCGACGCTGCTGGATCTGTTAAACACGATTCAATCAGCAGCAGCCGCACTGGGCGTTCCTGCTCGACAACTGGCCGAGGAATCACTAAAAACTCTCAACTCCGCGATCAAAAAACAACCACCACTCGCCAAGCAGAACAACCAGCAAACACCGTGGGCGTGCGAAGTGATCAAAACGGTCCGCTTCCTGCTCACCCTTTCCATTTCCGACTGTTCTGCATTCGATATCCTGCAAATGTTTCGCATCTTCCCTCGTGTCGTCGACGTCAACGTCGGAGAGGCCGGTATGCTTTTCGAGCATTTCATGAGACACCGCATCGCGATGGGTGACCTTCCGCACGCCATTCTGCAACAGATTCAACTGCTCAAGGTCTTAGACACAAAAATAACTCGCGAAAGACTGGAATCGATCACAGAAGGAATTTCGACATGAGCATTACGGAAAGGATTGCCACAAACGTCAAGCAAACGGATCGCGAGCGACGACTTCAGGGGATTCTTTCGAATCGCCCTTCGTTTGGACCACAAACCGTTCATTTCGACATCGCAAATGGCTGTAATGTCCGCTGTACCACCTGCTGGCACCACAGTCTTCACCTTCATGAAATCCACACCCCGTCGATGGAATGGAAACGACAATCCATGTCCTTCGCAACTTTCCAAACCATCATGGAGGACCTGCTAAGACTCGGCGGCCTCGAACAAATCATTTTATCCGGCATGGGTGACCCATCGCTGAATAACGAACTCATCACCATGGTTCAGTTTGCCCATCACCACAACATTGGTGTCACGATTATCACCAATCTGCTGACCGTTGACCTGCCTGTCTTGCTCGACAGCGACGGTGAACTGAATCTATTGGTTTCTATTTGCGGCGTCACGGAAACCGTTTGGGAGGAATTTCACGGGGGATCATTCGCCGGCGGATTTAACAAACTGTTGAAACAATTAGAGATCTTGCGAAACGCTCGCTTTCAACCCAAACATGTTCAAGTCATCAATGGACAAAATTACCATCAATTGCCCGACATGGTCCGATTCGCCGCAGAATGGCCCACCCAACGAATCAACTTCAAGTTCGCATCGCTAGTCAACGGGACAGAAGCAGTCGGACTCAACAAGCAACAAAAGCTGGAGTTACTGGAAGAACTCATCCCCCGGGCCAAGGCAATCTCGCAATTCAAAGGTATCGTCACCGACCTCGATGCTTTTCAAACACAAGTTTCACTCTGCTCGCATCGCACATCCCCCATTGAAGAAGTTGGCTGCTACATGGGGACGATCTACTGTCGAATCACCGTCGACAATGAACTGCTCTATTGTTGCAATACCGACATCTCAGTAGGTCACATTGACGACAACACAAGTTTCCAGCAACTGTGGGAAGGTGAAAAATATGCCGAGATGAGGTCTCGACTTGGACGTGGTGATTTTTTCGAAAGCTGTCAGCAATGCGGCAAATACAAACAGAATCTGAAGTGGGCCGATAAACTCCACAAATTGCAGCGCGAATCGCAACCGCCTACGAGCGATCCCCGTTCACTACCCGAGGCCGTCGAATGAGCGTTACAGATTGGGCACGATCGTTGGCCAAGCGGCACCGTCGACCGAGACGCGATCCACCGCAACCCCCATTCCCCGACTTACAACCGACTGTCGAGTGGCAGGTAAATGGATTCTGCAACTACGACTGCACCTATTGCATTCAGTCCGCGAAATCACGCGTGGGGGTGCCAACAGATTCAACGGTGCGATCCATCGTGACTGAATTTGCAAAGCTACCCGGAGTCTGGGAAATCAAGATGTCCGGTGGCGAGCCTTTCGCCTTTAAAGGTTTTGTCAATTCGGTGATCCCACAACTCACCGAACGTACGCGTCACTTGATTTCAGTGCTGACCAACTTCTCGGCCCCAATCGACGTACTGGAAAAGTTCTGCCAGCTAACCGCGGATCGACTCAGAATCACAAGTGCCAGTCTGCATCCGGACAGTACTTCAGCGGAAGATTTCATTGAGAAAGCGATCGCTTATCGCGAATTGCGACAGCGGTACAACCCAGCCAGCTCTTTCGTTGTGAACGTGGTGCTCGTGCCGGGTTACGTTGCGAATCACGTGAAATATCGCGATCAAATTGAAGCAGCCGGGCTGCGATATTTCCCTCAGCTCATGAAAATCAAGGGCGGTGTTTACCCCTACCCCCCAACCGAAATGGCCCTCATTGAACAGCTCACCCATGGCAGCCACGATCCCAGCAAGGTAAACCGATCCCCCAATTACCAAGGCCTGCATTGCGAGGCAGGAGTCTGGTATTTCACCGTTGATCAAACGGGTGAAGCGTTCAGTTGCCGCACCGGAAAACGTTTCCTGGCTGAAAACGATCAAGCCCGATTAGGGAATCTCACTCAGGGCACCTTCCAGTTACGAAAACAAGGGGGACCGTGCCCTTACACAATCTGTCCTTGCACGGTCCCAGTCAATCGTGGCATCGTCCGTCTTCCCAACCAAGAGCGTCAACAACTGATCTTGAGGAAAGCGAGCGAGAACAATGAGCATTGACGCTTGGCTGCAACAACGAAGCACACCGCAAACCGAAGCAACCCTACTCGGCCGACGCATTACGGGTGTTGTCAGCTGGAACATGAACGACTCCTGCAATTACCGCTGTTCGTATTGCACACAACGTCACATGCCTGACCGCACCGGTACGCTCGAGGAAATCGAACAAACACTTCTCGCTTTTTCTACTCTGCCGGGGCATTGGGAGTTTAAGCTCAGCGGCGGTGAACCGTTCCAACAACCGGGACTCGATGCAATCGTTTCAGGATTGGTCGCCATGGGACATTGCATCTCGGTACAAACCAATTTTTCTGCCAATGAATCGCGTTTGCTTTCCTTTCTGGAGGCAACACGTGGTGCACTCAATCTCTTTTCAGCAAGCTTGCACCTGGAATATGCCGATGCCCGATCGTTTCTTGACAAATACCAGATCGTTCAACCCTTTGAAAAAGATGGCCTTCGCTTCCACATTACGACGGTTGGTGTGCCGGACCGACTGGTGCAAATCCGAGACGAAATCGAGCCATTTTTTCGCAAACACAATCTGGTTTTCAAAGTACAACCAGAAAAGGTGGGGGGCTATTTACGCGACTATTCACCCGAACAGAAACAAATCCTGCTGGAATTAGGCGGGCACAACCAAACGGGCCGAATTGCACACAATTTCCAAGGCAAGTTATGTCATTCCGGAACAAATTACATTGTGATCAAATCAACGGGCGAAGCATTTCGCTGTTATCCGGCGAGCCGGGTAGGCGGACAATTCGCTCGACTCGGCTCATTAAGTGAAGGCATCACATTACTCGATGGGGCGAGAATCTGCCCCTACACTTACTGCAACTGCACTGTCCCCATTCAAAGAGGCATGATTGAAGGCGTTAGCCACGACCTGCAAACCACAACAAAGGAAACCGATGTTCATTAGCTATCAAAATGTTCGCAATGCGATGCTTGGAACGCTAGGAGCAGCGGTCGCCGGCGTGGCTGCGTTCTTTGGATTCCAAAATCCTGATACCAGCGAACTCAAACCCTCGCCTTCGAAAACCGTGCAACTTGCCGACCTACCTGCCCCCCAGGACAAGCCAAAGTCAGTGGCGTCACCTGCCAAATCACAAGTCAATGCCAGCAAGTCGCCCGGATCGGGTGCACCCAGGCCAACCTCAACCACGCCAAACCAGTCCCCTAACCAAGGTCGCCCAATAACAACCGCTGACCAATATCGCCATGCCATGACCTTCGCGACGGCAAAGGCGGATTCAAGTGGCAAAGGCAAAGACGTGCTGGGGCAATCAAGCCCTTGGAAATTAAATCTGTATGACGACAACAAAGACGGACAGTGGGATCGAGGCAAGCTGGATACTAATCGAGATGAGCTTGACGACGAAAAATGGAACTTCAAAAACGGATCCTGGGAAAAGGACGGTGGGAAAACCGTTTGGTCCGGAAACAAATGGAGGCAGAAGGCGGAGGCTGCACCGAATGAATTGCTGGGGGCAAATCCCGTAGCGAATCAACCTCAATCAACAAGTGACCATCTTCAGGATCGCTATCGCAAAGCGATGAAGATTGCCACACAGGCAGCTGACCCAAGCGGCAAAGGGAAAGACGTGCTCGGCCCGTCGAGCCCGTGGAAGCTGAACCTGTACGACGACGACAAAGATGGCAAGTGGGACCGAGGCAAGCTAGATACCAATCGGGATGAAATTGACGACGAAAAGTGGAATTTCAAACGAGGACGTTGGGAAAAAGATGGTGGCGCCACCGAATGGAAAGATGACCGCTGGATTCCCAGCAAAACGTAAAGAACAGAGGTACCTCGCCACATCCCTACCGACTTCCCGGAAAACACGACAGCTATTTCCCAGAACATCGTCATTCTTATCGCAGCAGGAAACGGCTCACACCGGCGCAGATCAGCACCACAGCTTTACTCCATGTGATGGTTATCAAAAAATGACGACCATGCTTGCCTTTTCCCGTCGTGCAGCCAGCGATCGCATCAGTAGCTGCTGTCCTCGCTAACGATTTCCTGAGAAACAGCTTCGAAACAAACAAGACCTACCCCAGACGCTTTACTCCCGAATCGCGACCACCTACCATGGCGTCACAGAAGTTATCAACGATTCCTGAGTTCTTGTTTGGAGGGAGAAATCTTATGCGAAGAATTTGCACAACGCTTTTCACCACAACCCTGATCGCAACCCTTGCCGTTGCGGCTAGCAAGCCTGCTTCCGCAGCTGATGAGTATGATTACGACCTAGTCCATTCATCGGTGAGCTTCAAAGCAAGACATCTCGACATCAGCTGGATTCATGGTCGATTCAATGACGTCGAGGGCAAATTCTCCATCGATCGTGAAAACCCAGAAAATTCTACGTTTGCGATCACGATCAAGACCGACAGTGTCGACACGGCCAACGAAGCACGTGACGAACACCTCCGGCAACCTGATTACTTTGACACAAAGCAATTTCCAACGATTGAATTTAAGAGCACCGACGTCAAACCGATCAAAGATGGGTTCGAGGTGACCGGTGACTTCACCATGCACGGCACGACTCGAAAAGTCACGATTGTCCTCATGGGAGGCAAGGAACATAAATTCGGGAAGACGAAACGAGTTGCCTTCTCAACTGAACTTGCACTCAAACGCAGTGACTATGGTTTTGACAAAAATGCCATTGGACCGATCGGAGATGAAGCGCTGATCATGATTGACTGTGAAGGCGTGAGCAAATAGCCAATGCCCGATCCGCTCTTGTATCTCAAGGCGATGATAGCCGCCTCCATCGTCAGCGCCATCACGATGCTGACGATGGTCAAACTACGACGGAGCGCAAGCCAAACCTGGTTGAATTCGGCAGCTGTCCTGGCAATCGGTCTCGGACTCACAGTTGGCTATTCCGTGCTGGCATTTCGATGGATCTGGCCACCCGCGAACGGTCTTGACCGTTTTTTGACGCTGGTCATTCCAGCCGTTCTCGCGATCGAATTGATTGCAGGATTTCAACAGATCCCAACCTGGACGGCTTGGGTATTACGAATCATTCTCGCTGGCACCATACCGAGAATTTTGCTGCACGGTTCGGTTTATTTGAATAGCGAGATGACCGATTCAGCAGCGTGGCAACTTGGCACCGTGCTGGCCCTTTGCGTGGCATTAGCGGTTGGTTTGTGGTGGCTGCTCTCCTGGCTATCAGTTCGATCACCCAGCATATCGATTTCCATGACGGTCTCGCTGGCAACCCAAGGTGCCGGCTTGGCAATCATGCTGTCCGGTTATATCAAAGGCGGGGCCGCTGCCTTTCCATTGGTTGCAACGGTCATCACAACGACGATCATGGCCCAACTGCTGACGTGGCACATCAGAGAGCCCACCCGTTTGGTCTCCCCAACTGCTAGTCTTGGGATCGGACTCGTGAGTTTGTGCAGCTTGCTGCTGATCGGGTGCTTTTTTGGTCGACTCTCAACCAGCTCAGCACTCGTAATCTTGCTCGCCCCCCTGCTTTGCTGGATGACTGAATTTTCGCCGTTGCGGCAATTGAACCCATGGCTCGCGGGCTCAATTCAAATCGCACTCGTGACGATTCCGCTGCTGGGGGTCCTGGCAGTTGAGAAACACCAGTTTGACCGCGAAATGCTCCCCTTGTTGAGCATCGTTCGGATCCAAGATGGCCTACCACATTCTCGGAACTGATTTCGTCGGGCGGTTTGATTCCACCCCCAACACCAACCGGCGAGCGCAATCAGCTCCACATCTCCGCTAAAGACGGGGCCCTTCATCGTAGTCGCGCACGAGCGTCAGCTCTTATAAACCGACTCGAGGGATCCATCTCCCCGAAAGGAGATGGATTGTCTCCGGCACGTCCAATCCTAATCGATTCGTTGGAAATCGTCTGGACGCCAGGTTTTGTCAAACCATGGTTGCAGCGGTCCGTACAACCGCAGTATGGCCCACCAACCTTTCTCAGGAATCGTTTGAATCCAATTTGACTCTTTTCCTGCCGGTGGCTTGGGGCCAAAGTAAAGATCAACCGAGCCATCGCTGTTTGTCGCGATCTTGTCCCGTTTGTCATTCTTACTCGGAAACAGTTGTCCCGTCTGGAGCTCGGACCGAGTCTGTGGATCGTAAACCACAACTGACCAGAAATCCTTGGCCGGCACATTAGGCGGTAGTCGCAAGCGATAATTCTTGCTCCCATCAAGGTATTGTCCATCTGCATCTGTCGACGCAACTGCATATTGGGACCCGGCGCCAACCATTTTCAAGACCATCGCTGGCGTATTGAGCGTGTAGCCGTAGAAGAATGCAATCCGAGCATCTAGATTCCGCCCACCTTCACCATCTGCAATCAACCAGCGGTAGTCATTTCCTATAAACGCGGTGTACCACTGTCGATCTTCATAGTAAAAAGCGTCTTTATCCCGTGGCTTTAATGTGAGCGATCGAGCGGTTGCGTTACCAATCGCCGCGGCGTCGATCAGAATTTTCTTCATCCGCGCATCCGGCTGAAAGGGCTTTCCTTTTTGAATTCCGATGCTGGCAAGCGTGCCCCGTAATTCAGGATCAATAAAATCCACAGGTTCACGTTGAACAACATCGTTAACTTCATCGAAGTAGGAGACGTCGTTCGCATGAACCGTGTTAAATGACACGCGTGACCCACTAACGAACTCCATTTTCGGTGGGTTATCTTTTTGGCGAAGCGGATAAACCTTCAATCCCTCTTTGACCGATTGCACCGCTGCATCCGTTTTGCCGTCAACGAGGAATCCTCTCAGAACCATTACATTGACGTTGGAAGGCGACCGCGCGACAAAATAGCCGTCGGGAACCTCACCCTCGTAGTCCTCAGGCAAGATGAGGTACTTGCCTCCTTTTCCACGGTCCGGGCCAGGCGCTCCCATGTCGACGACAAAACGAAAGAACGCATCATCCACAGTACTCGGGCCACTCCCTTCAGGGACTTCCACCACAGTGGGCCCATCACGTTCCAAATCAAGCATCACGATACTGTAGACCGTATCCGTATTACCTGTGAGAAACAGCGGGCTCGAATCTAACAGCTGATCGAACATCAAGACCTGGTTAGATCGACTAACGCCAATCGTCTTCAACCCTCGACGGATCCCTTCCAGCGACGCCGCCGGGATAAAATTGAGAAACACTTCGGTTGCTCGAATCGTATCCAAATTGTCGTAAACTTTTTTGACCGTTTCGGAACTGGGAAACCCATCATAAAACTTTAAAACACCAATACTGGTATCCACCGAAGAAGGGGTGAGGATCTCAGGCGGTATTTGATGATTAAAGCCAGCTGTTTTCTGAGCTTGCAACGATTGTGCTTGCAGCAAAAGCGAAGCGACAAAGGTAAAAACGAGCATTTTCTGCATCAACGACACCATTCCTTCTTAATCATTTTCTAACAATTGAAATTCTCGAGCACCGCGTTAGCCATGGCAGAAAGCAGGCAAAAGAGTGAACCGTCGCAAAAAGGATAACATGCGTTTTTCGTTCTGTGAACGATAGGGCTAAGAATCGACCTAAGAAGAAGGTTTTCGGACCACGAAAACCTGATCGGCAGCCACGTTGTCCCAAACCGATTCAGCGCCTCCCGGCCATCGCACGATAACTTGTTCAGCGACCTTCTGGGAGCCCAAACCAAAATGGATCCGAGGATCGCACGCCGATGCATAACTGTAGTTGACCATCACATCACGCCGCCGTGTTTTCCCAGCGACGGTCACCAAGACCTTGGCTCCGATGACATCCGATTTTGCATCATGATCTAAACAGCGGACCATCAGCCAATGGTTACCTTGAGTCCCCACGTTTCGGAGCAATCGGGCAGGCCCATCGTTATTGGAGATCAACACATCCACGGCACCATCGTTGTCGTAATCGCCGACAGCCACACCGCGACTCGTATAGGCTGAATGCATGGAAGATCCGATTCGAGCGGTGATGTCTGCGAAGCTTGATTCTTGCTCCGACCATTGCAAGACAACGTCTCTTTGCGCGTAACTATTATCGGATGCGTCGATTTCACCTCCCGCAATCGCCGCACCATTGCCAATGTAGACACAAGGTGAACCGTCGTTGAACAAATCGAGAAAACAAGCACCAAAGCCCGTGCGAGCAGCGGTGGGTCGGAACAGGCGAACTCGTCGCGTCGCATCGGTAAAAATCCCCTTGGTTTCTTGAAGATAGAGAATGGCTCCCTGGGCATGATAGTTCGTTGTAAACAAATCAAGATGGCCATCGCTATCAAGATCTTCTGCATTGGTCCCCATACTCGCTAAACCAAAACCGGCACTACTGAGGGCACAACCGCTCTCGAGTGCCTGGTCCTGAAACGTCCCGTCTCCCTGATTGATCCACAATTGATTGGCCCAACTGTCATTTGCGACATAAACATCGACCCAACCATCATCATTGAGGTCGGCACAAATAATGCCCATGCCAGCGCCAAACGCCTTATCAATTCCAGCGACGGCGGTCACATCGGTAAAAGTACCATCACCATTGTTGTGATAAAGAATGGCGGAGCGTGCCGGAAAAGATCTTGGTCCAACATAATCGCGTTGCCCATTCTTGGTCTTTCCGACAAGATTTTTTTCTACCGACCAGTTGACGTAGTTGGTTACAAACAAATCGAGGAATCCGTCATTATCATAATCAAAAAAAGCCGGCGTAATCGCCCAGTTACCGTTCGCAACACCAGCTGTTTCCGTTACATCGCGAAAGGTTCCATTACCATTGTTTTTCAGTAATCTCGAGGGCCCACCGACATTCGCAACATAGATATCAACAAAACCATCGCGGTTGTAATCACCGCACGCCATCCCCTGACCGTAACCCGTATCGCCCGCACCGCTCCGGGCAGTCACGTCTTCAAAAGTACCATCCCCGCGATTTCGATAGAGTCGATTCGGCTTTCCCGCCGTTTCCGGCTGCATCAAATTGCGTCCACTTTGCACGAAGTAGATATCCAAGTAGCCGTCGTTGTCGTAATCGAGAAATCCACAACCGGCACCACTAATTTCGGGGAATAAAAACTCTCCCTTACGAACCGCGTCATGCACGAAATTGATGCCCGCAATCTGAGTAACGTCAACAAGCAAATCAGAAGCGGGGCGCCCCGCATCCGCTTGCTCGACGGAAACATTCTCCTGACGACCACAGCCCACCGAGCTAATCAGCAGCAACGCAGCGAGCGTCATCTGGAGAACGAACGGTACGGTTACTATCTGGTCGATAAAGTCGTGATTTATTTCTCTGGCTTCAGGTGCTTTTGGAGACATTTTGTGTCAACTCGAAAAGTTTATGGGTCGTCAACGGCGACCCGCTAATTCATACTATCCGCTGTCGATCGATTCCGAAAGTTTCAAGCCGTAAGTTAGTCACTTGCAGCAAAAATGGTGCGTGACGTTGCCAAAGCCCAATCGAAAAACGCAAAAAGATCTGAAAACCAGCCAACCTGATCCGGCAGCCCAATCCGCCACGCGCCGAACTCGATATTTGCTTGGCTTGGTTGTCGGCCTCATCGGCCTGACCATTCTGGGCTTGCTGTTGTCCAACCAAAAACAAGGCAATCCGGCTAAAATTGAGCTTCCACCGCTCCGCATCGTTGAGATCGAAGGCAAGACCAATGCCCAGACAGATGCTTTAGCGCTCGCTAAATTCATCGAACAGCATCACCTGCCCGAGATCCCGAATTTCTCACAGCTATCGGTACGAACAGCACAGGACATCCATCACGCGCTCCAACCGATCGCAGCCCGTCCAATTGATGCAGATGCCTGGGGACAATTGGGTCGAGTTTTTCATAGCCACGAATATTCGGCTAAAGCTCTGGAGTGTTACTCGCAGGCCAGCGTGCTGGCACCGAACGACTTCCAGTGGCCCTATTACCAGGGTCGAATTCATGCAGACGCTTTCGAATATGAGCCAGCCATCGAGGCCTATAACAGATCCGCGGAACTTAATACCGATTACGCTCCCACCTTTCTCGCACTAGGCAACGCTTATGCCCAACTCGGCAAAAACAGGCAAGCGAAACAAGCCTACCAGCGATTTGTCACACTGCGGCCCACATCAAGTCATGGATACTTCGGTCTAGCACAAATTGCTTTCGACGAAGAAAACTATCCCGTTGCAATTGAATTGCTGAGTCGTGTGGTCGCCGGCCATCCAAGAGACTTTCGTGCACACAATTTGCTTGGACAGATTTATCAGCGCATTGGGTTCACCGAAAAAGCGAGTTTTCATCTCGCACAGTTAAAGAATCTAGATCAACAAGACCAAATCACGAAGCATGTCTTCTATGATGATCCGCTCTACCATCAGGTGTTGAGTTCAAATACGACAGACGCCGCGATCAGCGAACGCTTGAGAGCTGCGATGAAGTTCAAACAGGAGGAGGTCGCAATCCGACTTGCACTGGAATTGTGCAAACGCCATCCAGACGATGCGGCGAGGATGCACAGCCTCAGCGTGGCATACAAGCTCAGTAAGCAATTCCAGCAGGCACTCATTCACGCAGAAAAGGCAATCAGCTTGGATGAGGATCTACTGGAAGCCCACCTAACAAGGGCTCAAATCCTGATGATTCTTCGTCGCAACGAGGAAGCGCTAAAACTGCTTGAATGGGTAGTCACTCAAGATCCAGATTCTTTCGAAGGCCAATACTATCGCGGAACCGCACTCGTACTATCCAAACAATACAGAAGTGCGGTGGAGGCGTTTCAACAATCGATCCGAATCAATGGAGTATCGGCGCGAGCACACGTCGCTTTGGCGGAAGCGTTGAATCAGACAAATCAAAGTGCAGAGGCGATGAAAGAATATCGCCGAGCCCTCGATCTTGACCCGACAAATTCGCGCGCTATTCAGAAGTTACGTGCCAATCAACCGTGACGCTCGACAAAAAATTTACAGCGGTCGAGGATAAAAACAATCTACGATCGGCAATAGGTTGGAACGTATTGAGTCCCAAAACAATTGATCCTATCTTCAGCCACACAATTGGCACCTGCTGTAAAAAAGGCCTTCCCCCGTGGCCGACCGTGTCACTGCCGTTCCTGCCAGAAAACAACGCAACTTGGCAAAACAGGCGGACTACCAACTTACCCGATCCCCCAAGTCCTAGCGGGATCAAGCGGCTTTTCACCTGATTTCGATCACGGATTTAATCGCCGTTCGGCTCGAACAGCAACAATCCCCTCATAAAAGTCGCCCACTTCGCTTATCGTGTTAGCTTCTAATTATAATTGGGTCTCGCTGTCGAGGCTGAAACGCCTTACCTAACCGTTCAATCGCAGGTCGGATTAAATCGTGAACTCCCCATCCTCCAAGCCGAAAAAAGCGTTAGGCCCCATGTTACTCGTGGCCATGAACGCCTCCGTGATCATCGGACTGGAGGGTTTACCAGACATGGCGCTTTACGGAGTTCCGCTGATCTTCCTGTTTCTCGTGGGTGCGATCACCTTCCTGATTCCAGTCGGTCTGGTGTCGAGTGAACTGGCTGTCGGCTGGCCCGGTGGCGGCGGTGTTTATGGCTGGGTGGATTCAGCGTTCGGCAGGCGACCGGCAGTACTTGCGGTCTGGTGCCAATGGGTTCAGATTTTGGTTTGGTATCCTACCGGGCTCTCCTTTAGCGCAGCCACCTTCGCCTATATTTTCAATCCGAAGCTGGCAGAAAATCCCACCTTTGTGATGATCGTGGTGACGATCATTTTTTGGACTGTCACGTTGATGAATTTCCGCGGGCTGCGAACCAGTGGTGTCGTCGCAACAATCGGGCTTGTACTGGGTACAATTCTGCCAACCTTGTTGGTAATCCTTTTCGCAGCAATCTGGTGGATGAGTGACCATCCGATTGCGATTCCAGAACACAATCGCGGATTCTTCCCGAAGCTGGAAGGCATTCGAGGTCTAGCGATTGCAGCCGGGATGATCACCTTTTATTCCGGCCTCGAAGTGAATGCGGTGCATGGGTCCCGCATTAACAAGCCGCGTAGCAGCATTCCGTTTGCGATGATCCTGTCAGCTGGAATTGTGCTCACGATTTACATCTTCGGTTCGCTAGGAATCGCCATGATCCTTCCACCGGAAAAGATCAGAGCGGATTTGAATGTCGGCCCGATGGAGATGTTTCGCGTATTCCTGGAAACACACAATTTGGGAATGCTTTCTCCCGTTCTCGCCGCATGCGTTTGCATTGGGGTTTTAGGGCACATTTCCACTTGGGTGATCGGCCCCACCGAAGCCATTCGACGAGCTGCACAACGAAGAGACCTCCCTGCCATCTTTGGTAAAACCAATCGCCACGGCGTTCCGACACCGTTGCTCATCATTCAGGCAGTGATCGTTACCGCGATGACGCTCCCATTCCTATTCCTGAAAGATGTATCGACCGCCTTCTTGATTCTCACGGCGTTATCAGGCACGGTCTATTTGGTGATGTACATCATGATGTTTGCGGCAGCAATCCGACTCCGATATTCCAAGCCTCATATCAAACGGCATTTCGAAGTGCCCGGTGGCGTAGCGGGTATTTGGTTAGTCAGTGGAGTCGGTATTCTCATTAGCGTGGTCGCCTTAATTCTGTCATTTATTCCGCCGGCAGCTGACCAGGTCGATGTAGGGAACCCCTACGTATACGTGGGATTAGAAGTGGGTATCTTCTGCGTGATTGTGCTGATCGGTCTCTTCATGCCGATGCATCCGGATCGGTTACCGGATGAGGATCAATCCGAAGGCCAGTCTGACTAGAAAATGGTGATCGAGTGAACCACGACCGGCCCGGGCTGTGTTATCATCCCTGGCTTGTCAAAGCTCCACCGACCATCATTTCGGTCCCTTCGGGGACGCAGGCTCAGTATAGATCCGCTCCATGACTCGAACATGCCCACCCCAACAAGCAAAACGTTTCTATTGGTTCATCGTGCTACCGATTCAGTCGCTCTGCCTGACTCCAATAGCGGCTCCGCTGTATGGCTTCAATGCTTTAGTCCGACCGATCAACGAAGTCTTTTCCCAGGACAACATTAACAACGGTTGGGCCGGTGCGCTGATTGGCGGCACTCTCTTCCTGTCACTCGGCTTCGGTGGCTTAACCCACAATCGCTTTCTCAAGTTGGCAGGCAATCGCACAAAACTTTTTGTCGCGATGAATGCCGCGCTGGTCCTCAGCTTCGTAATAGCAGCGATTGCCTGTCATTACCGACTTTACTGGTTGTTGATGTTTGGCTTTGCAGTTCCCGCCGGCGTTAGTATCGTTAACCTTTTTTTTATCGGACTCGTCTTTCTCGTGTCATGGGGTCATGCGATGGGCAAAGTCGGTCTCTCATCGGGAACGTTCGGCATGCTGCTTGGATTTTGGGGAGCTGTTTATAGTGTCCTCAGCCCGATTGTTCGATCGCATGTTGGCTTCTTGTGGATGTTGATTTTATTAGGATTCGCCGTCGCTGCGGTCGAACTGCTGGGCTTGCTATTGATGATTGACCCGCCTGAATCGACCACTGAAAAGACCAGCTCGGAAAAAGACGACACACCCATCTTGGCCTTTCGCAACATCGTTCAATTTCCATCGTTTTGGGTTTTTGGTTTTTTCATTTTGTTGTTCCTGTTGCCAGGTTTTGGATTCAAGCTCATCGTTTCGGCTCTCAGCGATGAAGTTTTCCACACGACTGAATCTGTTGCTTCCAGCATGGCGGCCATCTTTCTGGTCTGCTATGGAGCTTCCAGACTTGGATTTGGAATCCTGTCAGACAGTTTACCTATCAAACCGATGTACTTTATCTTTTCGTTAGTGCAAGCCGTCGCTCTTTTGATCGCAGCCGTATCGCTCCCCTATATGAAAGGCGTTGTCTTCTTTACATTCCTAATGTGCCTGACGGGAACCATGTTTGCCGCAGGTAAATGTCTTTGGTCGGTCACGATGGTCAGAATGTTTGGACAAAAAAACTTCCACACCCCGATGATGCTAACGCAACCGTTTGTTGGCATTGCAGCTTTTCTCGGCCCGGTCTCTCTCACCTGGGCGCTGCGTGCGGAAGATGTAAGAACTTCAGTAGGCTGGTGGTTGTATGCCTCATCCGGTGCGCTGGCCGTGGCCACTTTTCTGTTTCAGATACTTCGCAGATTCAATTACGAACGGTTTGCGAAGCATCAAAGGCAAGGGCTTAATTTCCATTGGCGATCCAAGGATGAATTTGACCGGTTTTAGCGCATCTTCTACCGGGACAACATTGCAAGAGCCGGGTGCAGTCAAATCCGCCAGCAACAACAGACGGTCAGCGTTCTTTCTATCAGAGTCTTGCACGCTAATTCAAACGCACGGTCACGAGACTCATCCCGAAAGCCATTTTTCAACTTAACAATGCACAAGCATTGCCGAGAATCACTATCCGATCGATTGCGCCCAATTGGGCATGACACGAAAGACAATCACAACACGGCGTTAACCACCCACCAAAACGATCAAGATCAAAGATTACTCTTCGAGAAATCACGAACGCAAACCCAAGGAACCGCTTTTATTTTTCTGGCAACAGAAACTTGTTTACGTTAATCGTATCAATCCTCGCGATTCGACATACTCGAGGCACACCAACGTGAAACTGTTTGACACGACTTTACGAGCTGGGGAACAAAGTGCAGGGGTGCACTTAACCCCTGCTGAGAAAGCGAGTTTCGCTAGTCGACTCGAAGCAGCAGGCGTCGACGCAATCGACGCCGGTTTCCCCGATGCTTCTCGTGTTGATTGGGAAGACGTTCAGGCGGTCGCAGAAGCGACGAATACGGCCACCCTTTCATTTACTCTCAGAGTCGGGAAGCCTCGACCGATCCGTCATTCCCAATCTGCGATCCAACGTGCGTTGCTAAAGGTGAACATCCCGTCAATGAAATCCAGTTCGACCTAAGCTGCAAATACAAAACCGCTATTGATCACACAAATTGGTGTGTGTGTGTGTGTGTGTGTGTGTGCTGCTACCGGCGAGGCATTCTGGATCTGTTATTCCAAAGTGCTCATCTACATCTCTTCGAATAAACATCATACTGGCATTGATCATTATCGACTCGGCAAATCCTGCAATTTTAGAAACGCGAATCGCAGACGGCTCGATGCCTGTTCTATCATCACTTACCAAACGCGGTATCACGGTTCCGTTATTGAGTGACAGCGACGCTCTGGACGGCAGTGTATTCAAACCTTTTTAACGGATGTCAGTCCAGGAAAACACGACATCCACAAGGAGCGATCATTGGTAAGCGGCCCTTATGCTGATGAATGATCAAAGGCTGAAAATTCACCGGCAGGATCACCGGAGAGTGTCCCGAGCAGCTTATATGGCGAAGTCGAGAAGAAGTTTGGCTCGCATCCCATGAAAGTTCAAAACGCTCTTCCGTTAACCGTCACAGGTTATCAAGAAGCAGAAGAAAATCTGATTGCCGCTTTGCGAATACGCAGTGATGTATGCAGCTGGCTGTTGCAGCAAGGTCCCTGGAATTTCTTTACGACAACCTTCAGCGAAACACATGTAGCAGCGCATCAATTCTGGCAATTGCGAGATCCGCAACATCCGCTTTGGGATTCGAAATCGGCGCAAGCGTGCGGCGATACTTTGGAAAACATTTACCGCAGCATCGATGTAAATCTCGCGAACTTATTAGAGGCCCTCCCTGCAGATGCGAATGTGGTGTTCATGACACCACAAGGCGTGTCAAACAATTACTCTGGCTCTCACCGGTTGCCGAAATGGCGTGCGATGCGCGAAGGACGCACTCCGCAACTTATTTCGACGTAGTATCTCCGAAAGTCTCGTCAACCGCCTGGCATCTCGCAAGTTCCCGCCAGGCGGCAAGGTATTTCTATGACCCGGATCTGATTATGGCGCTTTGTTACGCGTGAACCTACGAGGAGGTGAACCCCAAGGCGTCGTCGATCCCGGTGACGATCAAGCAACCCTGCATGCCTTGGTGGATGATTTGAAGAAATCACGAAACTCCAAAACCGGAAAACCAGCGCTAGGCAAGATCTTATTGACCCAGGAAAAATATGATGGCCCCTGCGTCAATGACCTACCGGATGCAGTCGCATGCTGGCGAAACGGATTGGCCCATCGGCTCACTGGAATGTCCCCAGCACGGCCTGCTAACGGAAGGGACATCCTTCACCGATATCACTACACATCACAAGGACTGGCTGGGATCAGGGGTCCGTTGATCCGCAACGGACGACTCTCAAAACAACACGACATCCGAGATAGGACTGCCACACTCTATGAACTCGCCAACGAAACTCCACCAGAGGATCTTGACGGAACCTCTTTCATGCCTCAACTCTTTCACAACGCCAACGAGGCGAGCGATTTTTCTGGATCCAGTTTCTTCAGCGAATCATGAATCCTGATCACTCGATGATTCTCGACCCGTTCGTTGACGGGAAGATTGCAACAAGCAGCTGATACCTTACGGCTACCAGCGTTGGATCCACAATTGAATGACCAATGCATCCGACGCGATGCTAACGGCTCAGCCAAAAACGTAGCTGACGTTTTTTTCCAGCATTCGGTGCTTATTCATTTTGCCAGCTTGGCCATCTCGATGGAAATCTCTTTCAAGCTTTTTGGCCAACGGTTGAAGGTCACGCGTTTGGCGTCCGATATTTTGGGAATGGTGATATTTTCGACAAGTGAATCGGCGGGCTGAGCATAAATCAATTGCACTCGATCCAATCCGTAAGTACGAGGCAAACTCTTTGCGAAAATTTCCATTTCAGCAGCGTAAAGCGTTGGTTCGTATCCGACATTGTTTTCCGAAGGAACCCAGATCACGCCAGCAACGGCCATCGGTGTCATGGGGCTAACGCACCAGTTGTAAACATAAGTCGGGATCGTATCTGACGGGATCTCACCGCCCTTCCCCGCCTCAGGAAAAGGCGGTGCCGCCAGCGGCGCTGCCTTGGAAAGATCATCGCCCCGCTGGCTGGCTGCGACGATCGTCGAGACGAATTGCTTCACTTGCCCTACGTGTTCGTCAACCGCGTTTCTCGCGACCTCTGTGTTGGGATATTGCATAAACAGCTCATTCAAACGAGCTCGAAACGCCGGCTGATCGACCTCTTTAACGCCCTCAAAAGAAGTCCATGAAAGAGGCGAGGCCATTTGCCTTGCCCGTCCGCCTTGTCCCGAGGACATCGTAATGAACCCTTGAGGAATTCCCTTACGATCTAAAGTCTTCGCAAAGTAATACGCAAACATCGTCACACCCCGATCGCCTTCCCAGGAGTCGGTGCCCATCCATGAGGAACGATATTTGCCACCACCGGTCTCGAACTTCCGTTTCCGTGGAGTCGGAAAACTGCTGGCGCTGGTCTTTCGCCTGAACTCACGCACCAGCGGCATTGCAACCGGAGGCTTCGCCCCCTTGTCTCGTGCGTTGTATGCCATTTCACCGTTCAGGAGCGTCGAGCCGGTAAGATACCAAACGTCACCCACAAGAATATCATTGACCGTTCGTTGATGTCCGTGGCTCGAAACGACGGACAGAGTAATCGGATTGGCGGAAGCCTCGAGCGCCGGAAAATCGACCGACCATTGCTGAAGCTCATTAGCGATCGCAGTTCGAGTGACATCTCCCAGCGTAACAGTCACCTTGACACCCTTGTTCGCGTGACCCCAGACGGGAATTGGCTTGTCCCGTTGAATAATCGCGCCGTCCCGAAAATACTCAACAACTTGCAGGATGGGATAATCCGGGTCGGTGTATTGGGCGTATTTCGCCTTGAGCGCCGCTGCTTTTTCCAAATCGTCTTCCTCAAAAATCAATTTGCCATGAATCGAAGCAAATGGAGTCGCCGGCAAGCCGGCTTGGTTATACAAGTTAGAGTTTTCCGGAACCGCGTTGTAGGCATATTGAACGCCAATAGGCTCGGGCACACTTCCCGAAGTCACAACAACGGTGTCACCGACAATCACCGCGTTGGCAGCGTGCCAAACTTTGTCGGGACCGCAAAGTCGAAAATGGTTTAATTTGTCATTGGGAGTCGGCTTGGCTGGCTCAACATACTTGTCCGCTTCCCGGTAGTCTTTGGCCATTCCTTTGTTACCAATCATCAGACCACCAAAGAGACTTTCCTTTTCAAAAGAAACGATCACTTCATCGCCTCGAACTTCGTACCCGGTGTAAATCGGACCGGTGTAGGCAATGTCACTGCCATACTGCTTTGCCAAAGCCCAGCGCGCCAACCGCATTCCCGGGTGAAGTTTGTTGTAGTAATGAATCCCTTGCGGTCGAGCTGAATTTAAGTCTGACTGAACAACCATCCCAACGTGATCTCGGTTGTTCATGAAAAACATGTGCTGGACTTGCCGGATGTCTGCGAATGCAACGGAATCCGAATTGGGAGATCCATAACACTGCATTTGGGTAAAATAGAATGGCATCTCGGGCATCCCCCAAGCATCTCTCCAGCCGTTCACAAGAGCTTCCATTCTTGCGGCGTAAATCCTGCCATCTCCCGAATTGCTTGTGCCCTGGCACCAGATTGCTCCGCGAACCGCGAAGGGAATCACTGGATTAATTTTCCCATTGAAGAACTGGGATGGGCCCCGCCACATCCCGGCGATCCCAGGCAGGTTGGGATGAGCAGCAACTCTGCCACCTGCGTCGGCGGCGTCACCGGCAACTGTTTGCCAAGCCTTTAAATCCGCGTAGTACTTTTCAAACGCCCGGTGCCCCTGCTCAATCCTCGGATCCGCATCATGAATCAAATCGACGTCGCTCTCCAGTTGAGCATGCTGCTCGATTGCCTCGCGCTGAGTAAACGCTTCAATCCTGGTATTGCTATGGGCACTCAACAGAATACCGATCGGCACGTCCAATTCCTTGTAAAGTTCGTAGGCAAACGACAATGACAGTGCGGAGAAACTGCCGGCATTTCCGCGTGTCTTCCATCCCCCCTCCGACGTGGCTGATTTTTGAGGAAACAAAGCAGACACCGTATTGATATTGATTTCGCGTATCGGAATGTCGGTCTCCGAACTGGCGATATCGCGGGCGATTCCGCTGCACATGCTTTTACCGGCCGTCCAGACCATGTTGGATTGTCCCGAAGAGAACCAAACCTCACCCACCAGCACACGATCAAGCACAATCGACTCTTGTCGATCGTTCGCTACCTTCAAGGTGCGTTCTTCACGCGATGCGGTGAGCGGATCAAGCTTGATCATCCAATCGCCATCTTGGTCAGCAACAGCACGCCGTTTTTGGCCGGCAAATTCGACGGTGACTTCACTGCCAGGTAGGTCAAATCCCCAAACCGGTACCTGCATCTGTCTTTGCAGGACCATATTACTTGTGAATGGAACTGCTAACTCAAGCTTTTGATCGGCGATCGCAACCGCAGAACCAGAGAGGAAGAAAAACGAGACAAGAACAGTCATTTTGTTTCGGGTCATAGCTGTCACTTCGCGCGAAGAGTGGAGAGAATGAAGCCGCCTGGAATAGAGTTTCAATATTCTATGTCACGAGTTGTCACCGCTCTAGTCTTTTTCGGTGATCATGAAATGTTCGTAAAAGGTACAGTGATTCCCTACCGGCTGATTTGCCGATCCGAAAACTAACAGCAAGGGCTTGTCAAAGACACTCTTGCGATTCCGACTTCAACCAATTAGCTGCCATCCGTGAGGGTACGGCTAATCTCCTACCGGTATTTAATGGGTGCGGACACTCCGCTTTTCCGTTCCCAACCTGCAAGTCGTTGACCTCCTTAAGAGGTAACTGCCCAGCTGATTTCCGCGGGGAACCTCCAACTGGCAGATCGCCACGGTCCTTGAAAGGATCGACATAAAAGTCCACCGATTCATTTACAAAGCCCTCGCGAGCATATTTGTTCAGCCTCATAGCTGACAGCAGAAGTGCCCGAAACAACATGGACCACCACCAGACATTTGACTGAAAATTCTGGCAATGAGTGTTAACAACGATTAAAGTGATGAGCACTTTCCTAAGAATGCGCTCCTTCTCAAAAAGGGTGGAACATGAAAGTCTTGACGATATCTTTTATTGCGGTTGTAAGTTTCAACTTTGCCGCTGCGCAACTTTTTGCTGGCCCTAAGGGCACGATCAGTGTCCCTCGCATTTCGTCACCGATAACCGTTGACGGCGATTTCAGCGACTGGCCGTTGGCAGCCTATACAACGATTGCTCAGCAGCCAGAGTTTCCCGACGCACAGGGCGTGGGAATTCCTACGGGCGCAAATGGCGACCACCTTGTTTGGGATGTCGATCGTGTTGGACCGTTTAACGGGACCGACTTAGAGATTTGGGAGCCAGACAATGCATCGGAGTTTGGGGCGTCTATGTACTTCGCCTACGATGACAACTTCCTCTACATTCTAGGCGTCTTCATTGATGAAGAACTCAACGGTGTTCGATCAGAAGGTGGACTCACGAATTTCCTCAACGATGGATTCGAAATCTACATCGATGCGTTGGGTGACAGCGAAGAAGATGGCCTGATCGCGGAATTCGGATTCCCGACCATCGACGACGAGGAACCCAATACCGACGATTTCCAACTAACGTTCGGTCTCAACGAATCATTCCCACCCGCTCAACCGCAGCCTGGCGATGTGGGCGCGGAGCTTCATATGGAACGTGCTGGCAACCCAGATATCGTCGGATTAGCTTACTTAGAGGACGTGCGAGAGGAAACCGATTTCTCCGCTGTCGGTGGGCACGATGTGGCTGCGAAATCGTATGATGACCTAGGCGCTGCAGGCGCGCAAAATCCTGAAGTCTTGGCCAATCCTAACGAAACTTTCACAGGCTATGCGGCCGAACTGGTCTTACCATTTGGATTCAATGAAGGGTTCACACCAGACCAGAACATGGGTTTCGCTTTGTTTTGGCGAGATGTTGATGATCATGAAGATCCACAGCCTGGATTTGGTGGAGGAAATATCTTTTGGACCGACTGGTCTCAAAACGTCACGACCAGCGGCACCGGTGAAGATGGCAACTTATTCCACGCAGGTAACTGGGGAGAACTCCAATTCGTGGGAAGTCTGGACCCAACTCTTCGCCTCGATGATGGATCGCTAACGGATCCTAGCGAGCGTGCCGATTACGTGCACGATGTTCTCGGTACTTGGATTGGTGACTCGAACTTTGACGGCGAGTTCAATTCGACTGACTTCGTTGTGGTCTTTACGGCTGGCGAGTATGAGGACGAGTTAAACGACAATTCGACCTGGTCCGAAGGCGATTGGAATGGCGACGGCGAGTTCAATTCAAGCGATTTTGTCTCAGCCTTCACAGACGGTGGCTACGAAGCGGGGGTCCGTGCGGCAGCTGCCGTTCCGGAACCGAGTAGTGTTGTACTTCTTTTGCTAGGTGCCCTGGCGTTTGTTCGTCGTCGTCGCTGAATGCCTTGTGCCAATAATCATCGCCCCGATAAAGGGGGCGATGCTCGTCGTCGATTGAATCAGAAAGAAGCACACCTTACGTGGCCGAAAAAGGTGTCAGCTACCTTTCTGGCGAATTAGATGGTTTGAGATGGGAGAGGCGTGCTCGTTCTTGTGCGAAGCAGACGCGGTCACAAAAAGGTAGCTGACACCTTTTTCAGCCTGCACCGTTGCAGCCACCGAGCGATGATCACACTCCCGGCACGTGCTTGTTTTCACGAACATCGTTGAGCGTATCGTCATCTTCAATATGAAGAAACGTCTCAATTTGGCGTTCAATCTGGCTCGCCACATCGGCATCGTCGAGCTCGCCAAGATCAAGCAATTCCAACGAGTCTCCGTTCTTGAACAACACCCAAATCTCATAGGATGAAGTTGTGCCTGCTACCGTTCGGACGATGACTTGTTTGATGTTGGCGGTCCAAGCAGTCCACCCAAGTGGCAACGGCATTGGAATTGGACGTTGACGAAGGGAAATCTTATCGCGGGTGACATGCAATACCGTTCGATTCAGCCAAGCCGCAGCAACAAGATAAATCATCGCCAGCATGATCAGCATGTTGAAGGCAACCACGATAGGATCGGAAATACGGGCTAGAATCGTCGGAATCGTTATCCACGCCATCACGATCGCCGCAGCCGAGAAAAAGAATCGCCCGCTAGGCTGAAGGGTGTCGACTGCATAGAACAGATTGCAATGGTCGGATTTGCTTGTGAAGCTCATCAATGACTCCAATCGGTCACCATTTAGGATGGTGTTTGTGAAGGCAGCCTCAAACGTATCGCAAAAAAAACATCCGGCTCCCGTTTTAATCGGATCCGATACTCCTGATCGCTGTCTTCACCATGCCGCTGAGAACCAGGTCCTCGTGATTCAACATTTCGGTCAGAGCCGGTATCGCAGCTGATCCCATTATTCGGCTAAGCGCCCGAATGGATGCCACGCGGACCTCCATATTTTCGTCCGCCAAGGCGACCTTTAGATCAGGCACAGCGTCCCCCGCTTCCATGCCTCGACTCTCCAGGAGACGAACAGCGACCAAGCGGACATCCGAATCTTCATGCTTCAAAACGTCAGTGACAGCCGGTATCAACGTCGAAAAATCGACCTCCATACTCCCCAGGAGCTGAACGGCCGCCGAGCGAACATTTCTGTTCTCGCCCTGCAATGCTTCGATCAAAGCCGGCAGTGCAAGCTTGACTTCGAACCCCATTAATGAAGGTGCTACCCGGCTCAATGAAACGACGGCCTGACAACGAATTTCTCGATCGGGATTTGTCAATGCTTCCGTCAGAGCCGCCTTCGCCTTCGGGCCTATATGCCGCATTCCATTCTTAGCCGCCGAGCGAACATTTCTGTTCTCGCCCTGCAATGTTTCTACCAGATCCCGCTTCGGCTTTTTCCGCCCCTGGTGCCAAGCTAAAATCGCCTGCTCGGTAGCGTCTTCAAAAGCTTTTCTCGCCGCTGCTATTCTTTCTATGCACGCCTCGACATCATACGGCTCCCCAATCTTTCTTGCCTTAGCCCTCAAATCAGCTTCGTGCTTTGCGACCTGTACCCAATTTCCACGAGCGGCTTCCATCGCGCTATCACTGTCCAGGGGTCCAGGGGTCCAGGGGTCCAGCGTCTGGGAGGGGTTGAGCAACCAACTGTTGCTCGTTCTCCAACCTCATTTCCAACCACTCATCGGATCGGTTTTGCAATGCATTTCTAATTTCGCCAGTAGTGTCGATTAGCAGGGCAAATCCAAGTAGAGCAAACAGCATTACGCCAATCTTACTCCCAAATCTACGGTTGATACCGTGTGTGGTTTGCATCCACCCGTACGTGACCGCCACAGAATTTACGATCCAAACCGTAAGTGCAATCATGACTAACTTGGGCAGGTGCCCTTGAAATCCGTACACGTAAACGTCAATGTAGCCCACCAATGAGATCACAAACAAAACGAAAATATTGAGCCTGTTCTTTTTCTTTTGAGGCACCGCCCCTAAATCTTCTCGCGGAGGCAGCAACATCTCGCGTTGGTAATGGAACCTCTTCATTGGGGGACTAAACGCCCAAAAAAACAAGAAATTCCATAAGGCCTAATAGCCCACTTGCGGCCAGGAACGGCGGTTCAGCAGGGCGCAAACGAAAAACACGATTGTTAGGCTTAAGCCGCCAGGCTCGGGAATAATCGTGAATCGGATGGGCTCTAGCTCCAGCCCACCCTTAAGCAGACCGCTGCCAAATACCGGTTCACCACGAAAGACAAACCGAGTGTCGTCATCTCGCAGATTTTCAATCGTGAGCGTAAAGTTCAGTGTTTATTCCAGCAGCTGCGTGTCACCGGTCCCCGTCAGTACGTATTCGCCCGGGACTAAATCCTCGGCCGGCAAAATAAACGTCGTAGCCCGCCGCCCCCTCCTGAATCTCGCTTGATCTCCAAGGTCGTTGACGATTTCTGACAATGGACCGGCGCCAAGTTGTCTTCCATCTGGATCGGTCAATAGTAGGCTCGCGAGTCGGCCATTGCCGTCGACTAGCACCTCAAGCAACACGCTTCCTTCCGATGAGTCAGCTCGAATAAATGGCTCGTGCGAACGATCGTCCTTCAAAACCGTGTCAAGAAAGGCGACGCTTTGACGCGACATCGTCGGTTGAATGTGTTGGAAGTCCGGATTGCAGGGTGACTGCAGGTTCCATTCACTTCGGTCTGGCAACACATCAAGAAACTCCTGCGGAGGATCAGCCGCCAGAATCTGGTCGCCAATCTGGCAGATCGAAGTACGGAAGGACACGTTATCCACTTCGCTAAAATCTAAGCCGTAGAAGGGCTGCACCGATGGAAGACGATCCAAAACGGTCGTCGTGCGGGCATGCCCCCCCGCCATCGCGAGTGTGGGCAAATCGATAACTTCATTGTTTGGGACCAGGCTATCCAATAACAAGATTGCCCGAACGCGATCGTCGGCTGGCACTTCATCATTGCCGGTAATCGCTAACACGGTGACGTCCCCGCCATGCGAATAGCCTCCCATTGCGGTCGCCGCCAGATCAATCGCACCAAAGAACGCGTCGTCAGGGTTCTCGTTCTTGGCCGTTACGGAGTCGAGCAGAAACTGCATCTCCGCCGCGGGCGGTCGTTCGTATTTGTGTTGGGGAGCTACGACGACGTATCCGTGGCTGGCGAGTGACTCGGCGAGCATTGTGTAGCCGCCAGGGTTTCCCTCATGCCCGTGCGAAAGCGCCACCAGGGGGAATGGGCCGGCTGTAGACACCGGCACATCATGAAATCCACCGAGAAGTGTCCGCGGATACAAGAATCGCCCTCCGCTATGGTCAAAATACCCTTGGCTCGGCTCGCCGGACGCGTTTTCTGGATCGACCGGATACCAAAAAAGGTTTGTGAACGAATGATCGCCCCCAACGGCCTCGACAATTTGTGAACCAATTGCGAAGTCGCCTAATAAATCCGGTCCCTCGTTACCGTGGACATGCTGGCAGGCTGAGAGAAAAACGAGTAACCCGGTAAAACGGAGAGACAATTGAGTCATGCCATTTTTCTTTCTATGCGATCATTCATATCGTCAAGTTCGCGCCCGAAAGCGCACATACTCGAACGTTATCCGACGTTGCCTTCCAATACGGCATCGCCCGATCAACAAAAAAGGCACGAAGCGTCCGCGACCACCGCTGGAAACTTCGTGCCGTCTTTGTTGGAATTAGCGCTCTCCGCCTTTTGATTGACTGCATCAACCTACCATGGCCGACCTAAACTGCAACGTAAATTCCGGGGCATTCTTTGTTGCATCGCCGAATCCACCGTCGGACAGTGTTTAATATGTTCGACCACCTTGACAACTTTGGCGGCAACTCCCGCTGCCTATTCTTGTCTGGGATGCGAGTTAGTTCGCGAAAAGGGCGCTCGGACCAGGTTTGTATACTACTGGTAGGCAGTCTCATTCGTCGATGCCACGCTCGACCATTTCCAATTCGGGCAATCCGTCGCCGATGTCGGCAACGGTGTACAACAACCGGTCTGGATTCTTCGCAGTCCAATCTGCGGCCTTATCCCGCAAAAACTTCCGTAGTGATAGTTTCATTATTATTCCTGGTAGTTTGGTCAGTGCGCCGGTGCGGTCAAATTATTCAGCCGAACGGCATCTCAAGTCCTGTTCACGAGTTTTGGCTAGTCAGATTCTCAAATCTGGGTCGGTTGATTTCAGGCCAAAGGTGCGAGATGCTGTGGATTTTGCGAGTTGAGAATCTGGTGACGCCATGGAGTTCGTACTGCAGCCCTGGCACGTTGCTTTCGTCTTCGTTTCTGCTTGGGTGAATCAGCGTCAGCAACAGATCATCGAGTTTCAAAATGTACAGATCGAGGCCCTGCTCAAGAAATTTGGCAAACAACGAGTGCTTTTGACTGATGGGCAACGGCGGCTGTTGGCCGTCAAAGGGAAGGCACTCGGCCGCCAGGCGCTGACCGATACTGACCACGATCGTAACGCCAGATACGATTCTCTGCTGGCATCGACAACTCGTAGCGCAGAAATGGGATTACTCTGATCGTCGGAAGAAGCCAGGTCGGCCGCGTGTCCGTCAGGTCATCGTAGACCTCGTGCTGCGGTTCGCGAAAGAAAACCCAAGTTGGGGTTTTGATAGAATCCAAGGTGCGCTGGCAAATGTCGGTTATCGGATCAGCGACACGACGGTTCGTAGTATTTTCAAAGCCCACGGCGTGGACCCCCGCACCGGATCGTCAGCGCACAGGGTCCTGGAGTACTTTTCTGAAAGCGCATTGGAATGTGTTGGCCGCCATCGACTTCACCACCATCGAAGTCTGGACCAAGGGCGGACTGGTGACGTTTTACTTGCTGTTTGTCATGGAGCTCAAGACGCGACGCGTCCACTTTGTCGGATGCACACCAAATCCCAATGAAGCCTGAATGAAACAGAACGCCCGTGAATTGACCAATTTCGAAGATGGATTTCTCAGTGGCAAGCAGTACATTCTCATGGACCGTAACGGCAAGTTCTGGCCGACGTTCCGTGACTTCCTGAATACCGAAGGCACTCAGCCACTGAGGCTGCCTCCGCGAAGTCCCGATTTGCACGCGCACATCGAGCGGTTCATGAGAAGCATCAAATCGGAATGTCTTTCACGCATGATCTTCTTCGGCGAGACGTCGCTACGGCGAGCTATGAATGCTTACATCCGCCATTACCATCTCGAGAGGAATCATCAGGGATTGGACAACCAGATCATTGACCCCAGCAGCGAGATCGGGCATTCGGTCGGCAAGATCGAATGTCGCGAGCGGCTCGGAGGACTGCTGAAGTATTACTATTGTGATGCGGCCTGAGCGAGTCAGTAATGTTTCGTTGGTTCAAGACACAGTTGGTTACCTGGTTGGACGAAAAGCAGCGAGGCGAGGTCGCCAGGTTGCAGCAGAAAGCGATGCGATTGAAAACAGAGGTGGAACGGAAAACCGGGAAACCGATTCAGTTGACACCGGAGCAACGACGTCTCTTGGCCGAGAAAGCGAAAGGACTCGATCCAGAGACAATCAAGCAGATCTCCGTTTTTGATCCCGAGCATCTCTCACTGTCGGATCACGATACCGATCCGGCCGAGAATCACTGATGTCAAACACTCTAACTTGAGTCAGCCTATCAGGTTTTCTGTTCGGTCGAGTTTTTTCGCCCTACGGCGAGAAGACCGAGGGCACCCATTGCCAGCATAATGACGGTGGAGGGTTCGGGGACCGGCGTGAAATCCAAGGCGATAAGCCGGACAGAAGCATAATGCCCTTGAGTCGCTAGCGGCTCGGCATCTGAGCCATCGAGATTCGCGCGCGTGATTGTGCTTGTGTTCCGAGCTTCATCATTCTCCGCAAAGTACATCTGCCCTGCGGCAAGGTCCAAAGCTAGTCCCTGCGGAAAGCCAATTCCAGACAAGACGGTCTGAACATTTTCGCCAGAAAGTGATGCGGACATAATGCTATTGTGGGTTGCCGAATGCAGATTGAAGTACATCTTGTCGTGGGCCGTATCCAATGCGAAACCATTGGTAATGTATTCGTGTGGAGGTGAGAGAGTTACAAGATCCTCGACTTGTGTTCCGTCCAGGTTCGCCCGTTGGATCTTCCGTGTATGTCGATCAACCCAGTAGACCTTTTCGGCCCGCACGTCGAGCCTGACCGTGTACGGGTATTTCAATCCGGTTGTAACCAGATCTTCGATATTGGTGCCGTCCAAATTCGCCCGTTGGATCTTATCCGTATCCTTGTCGCTCCAGTACATCTTCCCGTTTTCCGAATCCAGTGCGAGCCCTCGTGGCCCCAATATGCCTGTGGTCACCAGATCCTCGACTTCAGATCCATCGAGGTTCGCTCGCTGGATCTTGTCCGAGCCGTAGTCAGCCCAGTAGATCTTGTCAGCGGTCGTGTCGAGTGCCACGCCCCTGGCCTTTGTCAGACCGGATACCAGAATCTCGCTGTTGCTCCCATCCAAATCAGCACGCCAAATTTCGTGTTTCTGGGTCCAATAGATACCATCTGCAAACGCCACACGCGGGGTGAAAGTAGCCTGCGACCATAAGGCCAGCAGCAGGCCCGCTAGGATTGCCTTTCGCATTTCACTTGCTCCACAGAATCGAGAAAAGTGCCGAGCGTCAATTAGATCTGAAAGTCTCACCTAAAACTCGCATTTTACCTTAACTACCTTTCCTCACCCATAACACCCCCGCTCGCTGGGGGGATATTACCTTCCCCTCCGCAGAGAGAAAGGCGATTTCCAGCGGCCCCCCGAAAACACGCTCTCGCTCAGGCCGCGTTGTATCCACCCCTTCGGTTCCGTAGGCCAGTCCACGAAATCCGCGGACCTTCTCCTCGGGGCGACTCAACTGTTTTAGAATTGGGAACTTAGAACTTCCGTCCCTGCACGCCGGTCAGCGTGTCGAATTCCAGTTTTTAGTGTCGTTTAGCATCTTTTGACATGTATTCTGTCCCGGATTCTGTCCCGAAAACGACCATCGGTCTTTCCGTGAACTTGCTCGAATTCGCGGCATTCAGTGGGGTTCCAATAATGTGCAACCCCGACAGAAACTAACTACAACGAGCCTATCGCCGTGACGAAAATATTCCATCCCCTACTCGCCTTAGTCGCCTCAGCGCCCATTAGCAAATTCAACGCATCGATCGCCGCAAGACGAATATCCGCGTCCTCATCCTTCAGCATGTCGACCAACTTCGGAATCGCAGACGCTGCCTCGGCCCCCATATTCTCTCGGGAATGAATTGCTGCCTCACGAACCTCCACGGTCTCGTCGTTCAACGCCTCGATTAGCTTCGACACCGTCGTCTTGGTCGGCAATCCTAAATTCGTAATCGCATCCATAGACGCAACGTGGACATCCGTATTCTCATCAATTGTTGCTTCAATCAGAGCCGATATTGTCGCTGGTTCCGACGCTCGCATCCGATCAAGTGCAACGGCAGCCTCCCGACGAACAGCCCAATGACTGTCCTTCATCGCCGTTGCCACAGCGGCACGCGCCGCCGATCCTAAGCCACTGAGGGAGTTGATAGCCGCCACTGAGCGGGACTGACCTGCCGACCGTGTTTTTCTCTATTCGTCGATAGGTACCTTGTAGGTAAGGGCACCAATAACGAGGCCCTTCTTGTCCATGTCGTAGTTGTCGTGGCACATCGTGCACTTTTCCAGACGACAGGGATCGGCGTCGCGGCGAGCAAGTAGCGTTTACCATCGGCTTTGATCACCTTTTCGACGAATGGCTTGCCGGTCTTAAGTTGCTTAACGGCCTGCTTTTCGAAATCGGACTTCGCGACGTTTTCATCGCCGTAAGGCTCGCCGGTCGCGTCGACGAGACGCACTTCGTGCCACCCGTTCTTCTTTGCGATCTCGAAAAGCTTCTTGAAGGCAGTGCCTGCGGGCACGTCTTCGTCGCCTTCGACATAGTGTTTTGTGACGAGCACGATGCTGTCCTTATAGATACCATCGAGCATCTGTACTTGCCGACGAGTTCGGTCAACGGCTTTGACGGTACTTGATTTGCTTTTTGCTGCTTCAGTTGAAGGGGCCTTTTGGGCCAAGAGATTTTCGCAATAAGATCCAAGAAGCACGACACTGAGACCTACCAATACAAACGAAATCCTTGCAAACATAGCTATACGCCTCCAATCTCAATCTCGAGAATTGAAAGCCCACCCTTTCTGCGACCTCGATAGAGTTGCGCGATCGAGGTAGAACCCAGCACCTCGTAAAACGCACTTTCCGCATGCATCAGTAAGCGTCGAAGGTGACAACCTGGTTCCATCGGGCAGAACGAGGCATCTTGAAAACAATCCAAGACACCCACACTTCCTTCCATTGCTTCAATGACCTCACGAACCGTGATCGCCGACGCATCCTTTGCCAGTGCAATGCCGCCGCCACGTCCAGGATACGTTCGCACGTAGCCAAGTCGCGCCAACTGCTGAAGTACTTTCACCAAATGGTCTTAGGAAAAACCAAATGCGTTGGATATTTCTTCCGCAGTCGACTTCCGGTCAGCATGGCCCAGAAAAATTCATGCTCGTAGTGCATAGTCCGTTTGTAATCGAAGCTTCATGGTTAAGGTGGGCTCGATGACACCAAATTGGATCGCAAAGCAGTCAAACAAGTATTACTTTACCACTTTCGATGCTGTGCGGGTCTTTTTGTGGTTGCGTCTTTCGATCATACGCACCTTCGCCTTCGAATTCAAAGTGCAACCAAGCCCAGCGCAAGGTCCGAAAAGTGTGTCAGCACGACCTCAGAAGCGCGACAATTCAGAGAACTCCGACTAGCGATGCATGATGTCGTTGCCGGGGCGTGAGCGAAAAAGGTGTCAGGTACCTTTTTGGCGAATTAGAAACTTTGAAATTTGATAGGCGTGCTCGTTCTTGTGCAAAGCAGACGCGGTCACAAAAAGGTGCCTGCACTGTTTCAGCTCGTTGTTCACGGCCTCGTGTTTCCTCAAGGCATGTGCTTGTTTTCACGATCCCGATAGCCGTTACACCTCGACAAAACGCGAAAATCTACTACTGTCCAAACAGTGATTACGCCGAATCGGATTAGGCACCGATGGTGGAATGCACGCCAGTATGAACGCTTACGCAATCGCCGAGACACGGCCATCAGCAAAAACAAACGCCTTACCATTGCCACATTTGCATGACGAAGAAGCGCATGATCATTACAATAGTTCTCGCGGTTTGGTTCGCAATGACTATCGCGGTGCTTGCCATCAGCCAGCGCCCTCTACGTAGCGTAGACACTGTCCGAGCGATCCGAGGTGAAGGGGTAGCGCGTGGCATGGGGTGGGCGACGCTCTGCTTCGGCTGGTGGGTCGCCATACCTCAGTGTGAACAAGTCTTTTTAGATTTCGATACGACGCTTCCAGCTCAGACACTATGGTTGGTAAAAACAAGTCACCTGGCGTCGCAGTACTCTTACTTCCTAATTCCTTCCTTCGTATTTGCGATTGCCCTAGGTGTGAGTATTTTTGGAGCGTTGCATCGCAACGAGAAATCTAAGTTGGGTGCGAAAACGTTCTCAGCTTCAATCACTGGAGCTCTCATGCTTGGCATTCTGATTTCCATGTGGGCGGCCACACTGCCACTTATCGGAACTTTTTGACTTCTCTTCTGACCCGGATCCAATTGGCATGCCGGCGCGAATGGTTAACGTTGAATTGCTCTCGCTCACTATGCGCACCCATTCGCCAACGAGGTCAATTCGCAGGGATCATCGAAGCGCAAGAACTTGAGAATCTTAATCGACGTAGTACATTCTTGACCTTTAGCAGTTCCCATCTTCATTTGGGATCGACTAAAGATTATTACTGCATGGGTCGTGTAATGTGGCGCAAATAGCCGTCGCGTTTGTGGTTGCCCTCGCGATTTACGGCGTACTGTTCGCGCTGGCCATTAAAGCATCAAAACGTGCTTCGAACCCAATCAGTGCAGTTATCATCAAGGTATTGATCGACCTACTGTCCTTCGGATCACTGCTTGGTTGATTCGCCCATGAGCTCGATTAGTGGTAAACAAAATGCGATGCCAGGACGCGAAATCGACCCGATCGCTTCGGCAGGGCGGATATGATCCCATCCATGCCCAGGAAGATCGCTAATCGCCCTTACGAGAGTATCATGCCGCAGACCAGTCGCTGCGTTCAACCGAACTGGTCCTCTGCTCAATTCTAGGCAAGTAACTGAGAACTCCACCTCCAGTCACTTCAGAACTCGCAAGCCTTGTCTCGATATCACGTAGATAAATTCCAGGTGGAATTGCGAACGAATTCTAACGGCTTGGTGGCGTCAGCTTCCTGGGATTCTGAAATGCCTTGTCTCGAAACATGTCTTCGAGAAGAGGTTTTATTTGCTCCGCTCCCCAACGGCTAAGGTGATGTCGGTCTCGGTACACACCACGTCCTTCGTAGTAATTGATGGTCATTTGGTTTGAGTCGAACAAGAGCGGAGCAGGGTCGACAAATCGTACGATATCCGGATCAAGTTCACGGAAAAGCTGCTCGATCTTTGCGGTACGCGCCTGATGATCAGCGAGAGATGTCTTCTGGCTGGAAACCTCGTTTTTGCTACCGAGAGCAAACTTGAGAATTTCAGCGGCTGCCGCTGGTTCACCAGTGCTGGGCACCGTCTTTACGATCCATAAGCGGATCGAATTCTTTGAACAAAAGGTAATTATTTCTTGAAAATGCTTTTGCGCAAGAAACGGTTCATAGGCTGACCAAGCGGCGACAAGGATTAGGTTCGAAGGTCTCAACTCCTCAATACACTTGAGTATTTCCCGTTTCAGCTTTAGCCGATATTTCAAATCAGGTCTTGCGACACCAGGAAGCGGTGGCGACCCATGCATCAACGCGGCTTTTCCGGTTAAGTTAAATTCATTCGCAATTTCATCGAAGCAGTTGCTCAAAGCCATTCCGTGGCTATCGCCCCAAATTAAGAAATCGATTTCTTGACCATTGCTTGGCTTTCTGCCAACTGTCGGTAACTCCGCAGGCGAGATCGAGTTGAATCGAAACCGCGTTTGCAGTGAATACTCGTCTCCCGTCCATTCCGCATCTTCGACTAAAACAGAGGGGTAATTTGGAAATCTCTGCGGGAATCCCCGCGCACCAATAATTAGCAGTCCGATTGCAATCGTCACCCCACTCAAAATAATTGCGGAAGTGAACAGTTTTCGCCTTTGCTTGACGAAGTTTTTTTGACGACATGGCGTTTCAATGAACATCCATGACAAAATCGCAAGCGAAATCGACACGACAGACGCGAAGGCAATTTGCTTCCAACCGAAGTACCCAAAGTAGATCCGTGTGTAAACAATGACCGGCCAGTGCCATAAGTAAAGGGAGTATGAAAAAAGACCAATAAAGACGAATGGCCGGAGAGAGAGGAGCTTGCAAACCCAAATGCTCGGCGAATTCGCGGTCGCGAAAATGACTGCCGCGGTGCCAAGAACAGGCGGTGCTGCGGCAAGTCCCGGGAAGGGTATCTCCGAATCGCAGAGAAAGAATGGCAAGACAATCGCCAAAACACCAAGCGTGGCGATCGCATTATCACGGCGCGGAGATGACTCACATTGCCAAGGGCATACTGCGAGCAAACAGCCAACCAGCAACTCCCATGCTCGCGTTGGAAGCAGAAAAAAAGTTGCCTCCTGATAAAAGAACGCCCCAAAGGCACTTCCTACGAAGGAAATCAGAGCGACCGTCATGAGTAGGGCAAAGAGTTTCTGGTGGCTAAGTCGCCTCAAAAAACACAAGACCAACGGAAAGAACAGATAGAACTGTTCTTCCAAAGCCAACGACCAAGTGTGGGCCAGAGGCCGAAACACTGCGGAGTCATGAAAATACCCGGGAGCCAGCCAGAAATAGACGTTCGCCATTAGCGAAGCTTGAGCCACTGCGGACATCCCCAATTCCTCAAGCTGGTTTGGAACGAGCAGCCAACAGCCTCCGGCGAGAGTTGCTGCCACCACCACGAAGAGAGCCGGTAAAATCCGGCGAATTCGCCGCTCCCAGAACTCCAGCAGAGAAAATGTTTCGTTCTCAAGCCCACGTCGGATAATTCCTGTGATTAGGAAGCCCGAGATGACAAAGAAGACGTCTACGCCAATAAAACCACCGGGTAATCCGAGTTCCAAATGAAACATGACGACAGGAACGATCGCGAGTGCCCTTAATCCATCTATTTCCGGTCGATATCGCGTGCCCGACATCCATCCGCCTTTTTAAACCATCAAGTTATCGTTCACACCACTAGGGAGGCAGTATCCTCATCCTCTTAACATAATCCGAAATATCGGCTCCCATCCCTGCCCAGCATCTGCCACTGATAGAAAGTGCGACGTGGTTTGCGGGTGGTCCGATTGTGACGCTTATCATGCACTCCAAATCACCGGCTTGGCGACCCAAAACCCAAGATTACGATTGCGTTCCAGTTCGAGACGTGCTTTGAAAAAGTTAGGGGCTGTGTTGACGGCCCCCATCAGCTTCCGATCCTGGCTGAAACCTGAAAAGGTGTCAGTACCTTTTTGGTTGGTTAGATGGTTTTAGATTAGGGAGGCATGCTCGTTCTTGTGCGAAGCAGACGCGGTCACAGAAAGGCACCTGCGCCGTTTCAGCTCGTTGTCCACGCTCCCGGCATGTGCTTATGTCCACGAAAATCGTTGAGCATATCGTTATCTTTCACATGAAGAAATGTCTCAATTTGACGCTCAATCTGGTTCGCCAGATCGGCATCGTCGAGCTCGCCTCGGTCAAGCCATTCCAACGAGTCTCCGTTTTTGCACAACACCCAAATCTCATCACTGCGTTTTACCCTTCGGACGATGGCTTGTTTGACGACAGTGGTCCACACGAGACAGCCACGTGGAAACAGTATTGGAATTGGGCGTTGATAAGCGGAAATCTTATCGCGGGTGACCTGCACTACCGTTCGATTCAGCCAAGCCGCTCTGCCAATCGACAATTCGGTGTTGGGTCTTGCTGGATCAGTCCCAACACATAGCGTTGTAGCTCATTCATCTATATCTCCTTTGCGGCTCTCTATTTAGTACGCTAGTGACTTAGTCATATTTACAAGAAACCAGAAGAACGTGCCAATAACCTGTCAGTAACATGATATTGCATGTGACATGATTTCGTCACAACCAGATGTGGCTTCAATATCTTCTTGGGCCCATGGCTCACGGCCAGCAGCTCGCTATCCGCAGGACCCCGCGAGGCGGGAGCCAAGAGGTCAGAGCATGGCAATCAGAGACCAAGAAGGCGATGGTCATGAAGCTCGAGACCTACCGAGCGTTTGGCTTCAGCACATTGGGAGTCAGGTCTGTAGAGATCAGCGGGCTAGCTGGGTGGCTGCGTTTGCAGCTGACAACGTCCTCACTGGCTTTCACGTCAATAATCCTGAAACATTCCCGATGACTTCAACTAATTATTGATTTCGGGAAAACCGAAATTGTTGAAATGTTGCTCCGACAACGGCACCAAGTGCATTAAAGATCAAATCCAGACCCATGTTATAGATGTCGCCTACCCCGGTCTCCTCCAGGGTGGCAAATGCTAAAAACTCGATGATTTCGTTAACTGCACTTAAACCAAGGCTGCCAATCGCAGCAAAGAATATAAGCATCCCAGGATGAACCCAATCCACACTGCGTTTCGCGATCAATTGATGCATGACCATCGCCGCTACCATGAATCCGTAAAAGTGGACGACTTGATCCATTTTCAGGATGAAAAAGTCACCTCCACGATCGATCAGTGGAATGATCCGCCAGCCATACAGAACGGTATCGCCAACCGGCAGGATGCCTCCCAGCATGTGCAATAATCCCCAGATCGAAAGCATCCAGAGAACCGCGTGATCCAGGCCAGACTTTCGGGCAGTAGCCATCACGATCAGTCCGATGACAATCGTTACGCCAAGATAAGCGATGAATTCCCAGTTCCCACGAGTTCCATAGAAATACGCTGCTCCCAACAGATAGAAAACCGTGAAGGAAATCAGCCAGCGATATTCATCCCATCAATATTTCATCTTGTTAGCGTAGCGAATACCCACATCAATTTGAATCTCTTTCCACAGACAGCGATATTGGTGGCTTTGATGCCACCCTCCACCTGTGAGAATACGGCCCCGTTTCGTGGAAACGTGCGGAAATGTGGGAATCAGGACACTGTCCCACATCCACCACCCGTAGTGCAAAACACCCTACGGTGGTGGATGATGTATGTGGACAAGCGATATTGTAGGTTTATCGAACAGGCTGGCACGAAAGCTCTGGCAAGTAATATCTGCCACCTCGCACACGAGAATCTACCCTCTCGCCCTTTTTGCACTTCAGGCCGCTTCGCCAGCGGTCATGATTTGCGAAGAACGTTTGCAACTACGTTCGAAAATTTAAAAGTTCCTGATTATTCTATCTCGACAACGCAAACGTACTATCGAAGGCACGATGCTGAGGCTGTTAACGCCCACATTGAAAAAATCCAGGAAGACTGCGACCGGTAAAGCAACGGTTGTCGTTGAAGCAGTATTGGCAGTGGAACCTAGGGAACAGCATGTCGTGGAACGGCCTAACGAACGATTCTTAGTCTGATGCCCCGTCAAATCAGCGGGCACTGAACGACATCCACGAGCCTTGCTCGTTCGACTCTGCCAATACGGGTGTTTAGATCCCCTGAGACGCCGTTCCCCAATTGGGAATTGTTCGTAGGGGTATTTCCTGGAACCTCGAACGTGCATCTGGAGATGAACTATGTCGATCGCCCCAGATAACTTGTCAGTCACGCCCATTGTTTCTGATTACCCGCGCACCCCGGAATTGCCGGAGAATGACATGAAGCACGGAACACTTCATCGCATCCGAGAGGTGCGGCAACAACAGGGAGTTTCGTTGCGAACCGTGGCAAAACAGATGAAGCTCACCATGTCAAAGGTCAGAGAACAAGAAAAACCTGACTCAGATCTGAAGTTGAGCGACTTATTACGATGGCAGAACATCCTTGAGGTACCCCTTGTCGACCTGCTGCAAGACATCGACTTACCCCTTTCACGTCCGGTGATGGAACGCGCTCAAATGATCAAGCTTATGAAAACGGCTGTTTCCATCGCCGAGCAACCTGAACAAGCTAAGTCTAACGGCGTTAAACGACTGGCGAAGATGCTCACCGACCAGTTGGTCAACATAATGCCTGAGTTATCGGAAGTCGGCGGCTGGCATTCGGTTGGCCAACAACGAAGTCGCAATGAATATGGTCGAATCTTTGAGCGCAGACTCTGCGACGACTTCTCCTTACCTTTCCCTGACGAGTGATCGTACAGTTCGACTGTTTTGAGTAAAAAACCTGTCAGCTACTTTCTTTGCGAATATCGCTCGATTCACAAACAAAAGGCAGAGTACTGCACGCTCAGACTGCCAAATGTCAACAATAAGGCACGTGACAACTTTTTAGTTTTGAGCCAAGCCCCTGGTAACTCAAGGATTCTGGTTGTGGCACTCTAACGGCATAAGCCAAACAATTCCAAGAGTGTCGTCGGCTGTTCACCAGCAGTATAATCAACGGATCGGTACAACAGCTGAACCAAGGATCAATCGCATGCCGGGGACACCCCTGAACGAATCGCGACCCATTTTCAAATTAACCGCTCCCTTCCTTTTCGCTTGTGTCGCATTCCTACTAACTCCACTCACCGCATCCCATGCTGCGTCCGAACTGGTACTCTCGCGTGAATTCCAGGTCAGTGCACTTCACAATATGCCGGGCCCCGATTCGCATCCTGGCTTACAGTTCCAACAAACAAATCACCTTGAGAAGAAGGCCTTCGAATGGCAGGTACAACTGCAAGCTCCTGCCGGCCAAGAATCGCCACTCTACCAGAATGTTAACTCCGCCAATTTCAGCGTAAGATTCCCGTCAACGAAAGGAGTAATCATTCACTGGAACCTGGGAAGCCATTCTCAAACGACAGATTTCCAGCCGCAATCGAAAGCTCTAGCCGTCAGCGAGCCATTCCTGCTGGAGTCTTTCGGCGGACGGTCCTCGGATGGTGTCATGCCTTATTTCAACCTCGCCACTGACGAGGGTGGACTCATCTTTGCTGTGGGATGGTCCGGCGACTGGAGAGCATCTTTCACGCTGCAGCCCAATGGAAAAATTCAGATTACAGCAGGACTCAAACGTTCGCGATTCAAACTGGATCGTGAGGAACACGTGAGGTTGCCCTCGGTACTCGCAATGAGTTACCGAGGATCTTGGATCGACGGACAAAATCAATTCCGCCGCCTCATGTTAAACCATTTCACACCACTGGGCCGAGCCCCGATGACCTTGATGCCGGTGGCAGCAAGCGTCCACGGCCTGCTTGGCTTCAACCTTACCACCGAGAAAAATCTCACCTTACTCGCTGATCACATTGCCACATTAAAACTTCCAATCAATACATTCTGGTTGGATGCCGGATGGAATGAGGGCGGCTTTCCAGGCGGACAAGGTAACCCAAATGCCGATCCCATACGATTCCCGCGTGGCTTAACGCCCGTGGGCAAAGCAGTCCGAGAGAAGGGCATGAAATTCCTCGCCTGGTTCGAGCCAGAACGCGTCATGCGAGGCAGTTGGCTCGACCGCGAACACCCCGATTGGTTACTCTCCCCGAGCAATACTCCTGCCGAACTGCGTTATATGGAAAAAGACGGGTTTCGCCTGCTCGATCTCGGCAATCCCGCTGCACGCCGATGGGCCATCGATCATATTTCCCAACAGCTCCGTGAGGCAGACATTTCGATTTATCGCCAAGACTTCAATCAATATCCAGCGTTCTTCTGGCACACCGACGAACGCCCAAATGAAGTCGGTCTTCGCGAAATTCGCTATGTGAACGGACTCTATGATTTCTTGGACACGTTGGCGCGACGACATCCAGAATTAATCATCGACAATTGCGCATCTGGAGGTAGACGCCTGGATTTCGAACTGATGCGTCGATCCGTCGTCTTGTGGCGGAGTGACAGTTGTTGGGGTGACAACTCGTTCCCTCGCAACGTCCAGGCCATGACGCATGGCTTGTCCCATTGGCTACCACTTCACGGCCTTGGAGCACATACAACCGATCAGATCGCGTTGCGAAGCGGAATGGGAACGTGTGGATCCTTTCCCGTGAACTTTCATAATCCGGACGCAGTGACAGCTCTGCGCAGACACCTGAAACGCTACCTGAAAGTACGTGCACTCTTTTCTGCCGACTTCTATCCATTGACCAAGTGGAGCGATGACCCCACAGACTGGCTCGGATTTCAGTTTCACGACTCGGCCAAAGAAGAAGGTATCATCCAACTTTTTTGTGGACCGAATCCGACCCAGCAAACCTATGAGCTCAAACCCCAAGCGCTCAATGCAAACAAGAATTATACAATCACCAACTGGGACAGCCCGAACGCGGTAATTAACTTGAGTGGCGATCAACTAAGCCGATCGGGAATACGATTCAGCGGCCGTGATGTCAATCAAGCCATTGTCCTCCATTACAGATCCCACACTCGCACCGCGAAGTAATCCTCTGCCGCAACAGAATTTCCGAGGCAATGTTTTTTGAAGTCGTACGATTTCAAACAATTCGCCTCGAAGTCACGGAGACACTTCGAAATCCGGCGATCACCGAAACGAAAGCTGCCTTCCCATACCTTCCCAACGGCTAAATAGAGCGATACAGTGCCTGACGACACGACATGCTGAGCGTGTGCCCCTCAAGGAGCGCGCCGTAAACCTGTCGCTGGAGAGCCAACGCGCCCCTGCCCCAAATCTTTGGGCAGAAGTACATTTCAACAACCTCGCTGCAAGTTAGACAGCCGTTGATTCCCAAAAGGCACGGCTCCCAAACCAATCATCAAAAAAATGGTGCAGTAATTCTGCTGTCTTCAATCCGAACAGGAGAAAAATCGCAAATAGAGTTCGCAGACAAAAATCAGTGCCAAAACCAAAACGACAAGTAAAGCGAGAGTTGAAAAAGGGACCATCGCGGTCCCTGAGAGAGTCGGCCTGGCAGGAGCAACGGTAATTGTGGAAATAAGATCGCCTTGGATCCACTCGGTCATCTGGTCAAATTGATCGAGCCCACCTGCGGCTACCTGACGCGGAGGTTCGTTCAAGTTGGTCTCATTAAACTCTAACGCACCGGCTGGAATGTGATAATCGAAGACCGTGTCGTCAACCTGGTTAACGGCGCATTCCACGACTCGGGTCCGAGAAGTAATTTCCTCGCTGCCGCTATTTCCAGCTGGATCGTTTGACCTAAAAACCGTGTTTTCAATCACCCCTGGAACCCAAATCTGATCTGAAAATTTCTCTTGTTCCAAAAGCCGATAGCGCTGAAGTCGCTGTCCTGTTTGTGCATCCGACAATTCTCGTTGCACCAAGCAACCGGCTCGTTCGGTGTCGATCCACAAACAGTCGACACCGGGCTGTTCCAGCACATGACACCAGCGGCCATCGACCTGCTCCAGCTTTAATCGCAAATGAAGATGTGTTTGTTTTGACAAGGCAACGTCTCTCAACACATATGGCAAATCTGCGTACCGAGGAGCTTCCCGGTCTGTCATTGGCCAATGTCCTGTCGCTAAAAAGAAAAATGCCGTCTGCAGACTACCTGGCAGTGGATCCTGCGGTTTAAGCGGTTGGCGAAAGAACATGCGATCCAACGGATATTCGTTGTAAACCTGACCTTTTTGGACGTAAGCCCGCTGTCGGTGAGGGTCGAGTTTCCAGTTCATTGAGTCATGGCCGTGCGCCGAATCGTAAAAAAGAAAGTGCGGTGCTTTCGCACAGAGCGCAACACGATAAAACGCGTTGGCATCGGCGAGGGCACGGTGTGCATATTCGCCAAGGCAACAGACGCGGATCGATTCGAGTTTTTGAGTCGTTTCCAGAATCTTTCTCTTCAGTGACTCAACGGTTTCCGTTGCAGAAGGTCTGTTAGAGATTGGCTGGTCTTCTGTCGGCGACCGCCCTTGACCGGCCACTTGATCAGTGCAGCACGCGACAAACAACAGCGAGACAAATCCGGCAAACAGGACGTTTTGGGCTATCATGAAAATCACCTCGTTGGTGCGAATCAAAAATGCAGGCTTGTTTTTTGGGTCAAACGTTGCCGTCCCAGGCGGACCAACAAGAGTAGATTGGCGATCACCAAAATCACCATCGCTCCACCCCAGAGGCTTGACGCCGCTGAAGACGGATTCGCAAATTCCCCCTCGAAACGATCAACCAGTTGGTCGAGCTCTTGCTCTTGCATCGAAACCACGTAATAGGGGATAGGTACATCTGCAGAGACGTTTGGATAAAGGCGTTCGTCGGCAATGCACAAGCCGCATTGTGAATCATTGAGTCGAAAGGTTTCCTCGGTACGCTCTAGCGCGAACTCAGCGAGAGTGATTCGCTCGATGTAAACAGGTTCGGCATGACTGTTACGGGTGATCGGCCATGGCGGCGAATGATGGATAATTCTAGCCCGTTGAGGCAACCAAAGGTCGGTGCCGCCAACCTTCCTGAAATCTGTCGCGAACGTGACTCTTTGCAGGCGATGACCTCGGTCTCGCTCCTCATGACGCACGAGAGCGTATCCCATTTCAGGATCCAGGTAAAAGCTGGATTGAGACTCGAAATCCTCAACGGAAACGTGAAGGTACGTTTGGCCACCGAGTTGAATGGATTGGCAATCGGTGTTAGCTGATTCGGAGTCGATCGCCAACAAAACCAAAGATCTGCAACCACTGATTCCGTGATCCGCTTGAAACTCAGGAATTCGAAAACCGGCCGCCCTCGGAAAGCTGACTTCGATCTCTGAAATGGTTTCTCTCGGATCCATCCGTTCAAGCGGACGAATGTGCAGGAATTTGGGCGGGCTTCCTACCGCCCTTGCTTTGGCTGTAAATAAACAGAATCCGTCAAACGCAGATTCCCGAAACCGTCTTTCGGGTTTGCCGAACTGCCAAGTATCTTGCTGGAGTTTTGATTCGTGGAAAAAGGCGGATAAATGATAACAGCCTTCTGCAAAGCGATACTCAAAAAAACTTTCCAGCCAGAAACCGGGATCGACCTGCTGCTTGATCGACTGTTGCAAGTCGGACTGATTAGTGAGGAGTTCTCGTTGGCAGCTCCACTTCACTTGAAAAACGTCAAGCTGTTTGGCGTTGTGTCTCAATTGATGACCTACAGTGCTCGGTAGCTCATTACAAAATCCGTCGGCGGGGTCGATCAACAGGAACCCGCTCAAGAAAAGTATGGTAACGAGCGGTTTCCTCTCGGCAATCAAGCCGTTTGGGAGCGTGGCGGCACGTTTCCCCGAAAACCTTCGAAAACGAAATCCAAGGTAAAGTGCAAAAATGAAACCGCTAAGGGCGACGGCCAGGTAAGTCATTGCAGGCGACGAATAAGACGAGTCTATTACCAACATATGCCCAGTCCAGTGTCGCAAGAAGTCGTCGAGGCTGACTTCGTTCCATGTCATCTCGCTTCCGCTTGCCATGCGAACCTGTTGTTGTTCGGTGATGCAATAGACAACGTGGAACCCACTCTGTCGTCCACGGCCATTGTCAAGCAATACGATTGCTGGAAGTTGGAGCTCCTTAATCGATTCCACCGATGTCATCACTGGCTTTACAATGGCACAAGGTAAGCCTTTGGCGATCGACCGTTTTTTTAGATCTGTGAGGCTTGGCTTTTCTTTCAGAGAATCTCGTAAGACCTGGTAGTCAGCCGAGACACCATGCAATTTCCAAAATAAAAACAAACTGTTGACGCCATCGTGTTGAGGTGAACGCCACGCGGATCGGTCGTCTGAGGAGACGTGGCTTCTGTGTTCATCGGCGTTCGCAAATGATCCACTTTCGTCGTAATGACCTTTCCCAAAGAACACGCTACCGATGAAGGCGCAGCTAAAAACGACAAATCGCTGCGCGCGAATTCTCAAGGTTCGAATTCGGACGATCGACGGATGCTGATCTCGCTCAGACCCAAGCTTTTCTTTTTCATTCGATCCATACATTTACCGATTGATACCTCCAATAAACGGCGACCGTCAGAAGTGTCAAAGAAACCGTCAACGCGATTAATAGCCACCTCCCCGTCGAGAACGGGCGACTTGGCACAAACACGGCTTGAATCCAATTCGGATTAATGTCAGCTGTCGACAAAAGCACGCATTCCCCTGTCGTTCCATCGATCAGTTCGATATTTTCGGAAGAGGCACGGGTCAACAAGTAGTAATGCCCGACTTGGCTGAAATCAGGAGCCGCTCGTCCCATCTCAACGTCGCCTAATTCGTCAATCACCTGGGAATCGACGAGGAGAATCAGCGGCATTTCAAATTGCTGCAGCTCCGAAGCACTGGCTCGAACAATCGTTCCTGGCACTCCGAATTCCTGGCTAGCCTGCTTCAGACTCAGAAAGCTGTTACCTGTGTCGGAAATAGTCAAAGAGTGCTCTAACTGTTCGGTGTCAATCTCTTTGTGGGATAACCGCAATAGAAGGTAAAGACAATTAAAGCCGCATGCAGCCCGACGGCGCGCTAATTGAGCAGCAGCCTCAGTTGAATTGGCGGTTTTTGTTTCACCAGACGCTTGGCTGCCCTGCAAAGTGGAGCTCGCGCTTCCCAAACATGGAAGCGCGAGGAGAGTCACTAAAGTGAGGGTCACTCCAGTGAGAGTCCAAATGAAACGGTGCAACGAGAAAGAACTTATCATGGTTATGGGCATGTCGGGACAGGCCGGACCGGGACGACGTTAATATCGCCGACGCAACCCGGAGTTGTGGCGATCTTGATGCAACGTCCGCCGAAAGCATAGCGGGCTCCGGCAACACGGCAATTGTCAGGAATGGCTCCGCCGCAGGCCGTTACTCCGGCAAAGTATCTTGTGCCACAGTTGATGCCCGTCATTATGTTAGCCCGTTGCGCGTTGGGACAAACTTGACGGCCCCATTTCCCACCGGGCTTGGCGAAGTAGGCAGAGCACCGTCCCTTTCTTAATCTGACACAGAGGTCACCACCCACCAGTTGATCGGCGTCTTCGTCTAACACCTGATTCGCCAAGGAGCTACTGACTGCACTGGCATGAATTACCGCATAGGACAGCCCGAAGACGGCGAACGATAGAATTGAAACAACGAAGTAACGATTTGTTTTAAACACCTGAAACTCCTTACCAATGAGATTTGAAAAAAGACGTCATTGCGACAGTGAAGACTGAACGACAAAAATCATGTGAGTGTACGGGCAGACCTCCTCCCAAAAAGTTTGTTCGGTTGCGGTTGCGAGATGTGCCGAAAGCCAGGTTCCAGCACGACGTAATTGATAATCGGAAGCCAAGAGATCTTCCGGTAAATACATCAGCCATTCGGCCATATGGCCCGTAATCAACACTTGACTGCTAACTGAGATTAGCTGTCTGTCATCAGCCGGGCGATCACGCCACCAATCAAGATTCCAAGTACCTTCCAGTTTCTGATTTTTACAGGCAACTCTTACAGCATTCTGAATGTATTCGACCAACCTCTGGCGTGTTTTCTCACTTAACACAGGTGTCACTCGGTCAGCCCGAAGCAGCAGGGTTAACGCGTAAAACACATGGGTTCCGCCACAGCTCAGCTGATCAAGCGGGCGATCCATCATGGCCTTAGCTAGATCGTCAAAAGAGAATTCCATTCCATATCGATTTTCCCACCGCTTCCTGGGCGGGAGATAGGAGGTGTAAGCAACGGTCGTCCAAGCAAGCTCTTGTTGATCCAAATGAAAATTTGCCAGGGAATCTCGTAATACGTCTCGCAGAGAATAGGTTTTGTCATCAAGAACAAGAGGTTGCGAAAGTTCCGCCCCGAGTTCAGCCAACATGGCCAGGCATTGATCGCGGTGAGACTCATCGGCAGCATGCCCGATCGCTCCCTCTTTCGTGGGAAATCGCAAGCCGTAACGCGTGGGTGTAAAACTCGCGTCGCCTAAATACCTTTTGGTCAGATCCCCATTAAAGATTAGTTCTCGCAGCAACACCTCCTGTCGTTCCTCCGCCTTGACGATCACGATGGTGCCGTCCCAGCCAAGTAGCTTCAGTAAATGCAAACAGAGGGAAGGATCTGGAAAACTGTCCGGCGGTAAGACAAAACTCGCCTCGCCTCGAGCGAGCAACGCCAAATCGGAGGACGGTTGAGGCAAGTGAACTCGGTTCACGACGTCGAACAATACGGGTGTTTCTCTCGCGTCGTCCGTCAAATTCAGCGTGGCATCCGAGGACGTTTTTGGCGGGGAATCCGGGGACGTCAGCAAGGCTCCGTCGACGCAACAAAAACGCCAACTCCACCACGCTGCTAAGAATACGAACCCTAGAATTGACGCGTTTCTTACCAACACCACTTCCACCTCAACATCGAGTTGGGATCAGCTGGAAAATCAAAGCTGCCAAATGCATCACGGTGAGGAAAACTTTTGACGCACCGAACTAATGTTCTGCGCACCCACTTTGGACAACTAAGCTTCCTCTCTTACCAAGGCCCCGGAAAAAGGGACGAGAGAACAAGTGCGTTGCACGAAGAAGTCAATTCTCGTGACGGCGTCCGCCAACAAAAAATAAATTAAATAGAAATTTCTTCCCTGCGTTGGAAGCGCCCTCGCTTTCCAAAGCTGAAACCGCGACGTAATGTGGCCGGTCGCCATTACTTAACGAAATCGGATTCGAACGCGTGCTACTTTGCCACCTACCAACTTAAGGGCCTCACAGGACGGAAACAGCGGATAAAGGTTGGCCATGCCTGGCGCGCAGCATAGGTTGTGTTTTCCAATTACGAATTTGACACAGATACGGTGTTTAAAACGGCTGAATTTCATGAGCCGATTTTTTGGCGGCACGTTCGTTGAACTGATAGAACTTTTGATTCCCAACCGATGAGTAACGATGCATTCGGTGACCGAGTAAACGTTGCATTTAAGTTGGGCGAAGATATTGCTCAATCGGGAGATATTCGAGTCGGTAAGGCTGGCTGTGAACAAGCAAAAGCAGAGTCGCTATTTCCCCAAAACACCCAAGTCGAAGGGCCGGTTGTTTCAAGTAAAAGCGGGGTATAACTGGAAATCGATATTCTGCGTTTAACGAGATAAAGGAGGCGTGTTACAAATATCCAAGCCCCACTCAAGCGCGAAAGCCGCCATTTGGGATGCCTCGTCGGCATTCATAGGCAGCGAGTGATGCCGGCGACGATCAGGGTGATCACGTTGTTGATTCCGGTCGTCTCGTCGATAGGAAATGGTCGCCGTGCTCGCCACTCGTTTTTTTCTCCGAACAGGCCATTCACAAATAATAAACAAGTCTTATTCATTAAGATTACGTAGCCTGTTTGCGACCGAAAAGGTGTGGATCGTTGGTGTCTGCCAGCCTCTCCCTGAGACCAGATCGATTTCTGTCCCATTAGGTGCTGCGGCGTACGCCCTCAATCCTCGATATGTTAGAGGGGACAATTTTTTTATCCTTGGGATTAAGTTCTGTGAACTGTGAGAGATTTATGAGAAAGAATACCTTGTCCGCTATGACCTATAAAATCATGTAATCCTATCATGGGAGACCCACATGTGACCTATTGGCCACATCTGGCTTAAAACAAAACCAGGCAGCTACCACAAAGTATGCGAGCGTTATCGCCTATTTGCCGAAACCGTAATGGCACATAACAATGATCTTCATGACGTCGTTATCATTGGAGACGCCTCTAGAAATGTTATTGAAGGTTTTGGGATCTGGGAACATGCTGCTCATGCATCTAATTTAGAGGACGGACAGGATTTTGCTGCATTCATCGCAGATGTAACAGATAACTTAGCAGAACCATTAAATCGAAATGATTTAGAGTTGTTATATCGTATGAACGCCGGTACTTAGTTCTTAAGATAAAATCACGGCATCAATTAGCAACGGCAAACGGAATTGACGGATCTGTCGATTATCGCCTAGGGCTGGCTGCACCGATCCACAATATTGGAAAGCTTCTCACGACATGTGGCTGTCGGGAAACTGTGTGCCAGTATGAGCGGCCTGCGATGAGACCGAAACACTGAAGCTCGTACCTCAGACTTCAGATCGTGAACCGGGGTCGTTTAAAAATCCAGGAGGCTGTCCAACATTGGCCCGACCTGCATCGTGAGTGACCTCGCTTACGGACCGCGCTTACTGACCTCGATCACTGACTCAGCGACGACGGCGTGAGCCGTGGATGCGGCGCACCTTACCATCCGCCGACGCAGGGCGAGAGCAGTCGCCGGCATCAGATGCTGAAGAAGCGAATATTGACAAGTTTCAAAAATCATGAAAACAGAACAAGTACAGAGTTCTGATTTTGATTCGGGGTTAAAGCTGAAATTTTACGAATCATTTGGAGGCCAAAACCAGGAAAGGTGAAAGGCGCGTTTCATGATATACCTGCACTTTCAGAATGGAATGCAGAGTATCTTGATGTGAAGATCGGCAGTGCTAATATCACAGTTCTGGAGTCCCCAGAGAGTAATGGCGACTATGATAATGCTGTAGAAAAAAAGATGACGGTGTCTGAATACCTGACGACGTTATCAAGGCCGAATAGTGAAAAAAACACTCGACGGGTTCAAGATTGCCGACCGTGGTAACTTTGGGTCCAACCCAGCACTGGGCGCCGCTAAAAACCCTGAATTAGATGCACTTGTCGATGATTTCGAAGCGCCGGCCTTCCACGCGGTTGGACAATCTAGTTTACGTTCAAATCATTCTTGTCAGTAGACGAAACTCAACCAATCTACATGATGATTGGGGAGGCGAAGGCAAGTTTTATTCCAAGTTTCAGGGCGCAAGAAAATCTACTTTGTCGCACCTAAAGATGGCCGCCGTGTAGGGCTAAACCCCATTCTTTCTGAGCTGAATCTAGCCTCGACGAAAACAGATTTGTTCAACGAAAGCCCAGCCACGTTTGATGACGATGACGGAACCGTTTATGAAACCGTTTGGGAGCCGCGTGAAGTCATTTACTGGCCACCTTTCTGGTTGCACAATGTTCAAATCCTTGATGATTTCAACCTTGCCATCAATGTGCGCATCAGTGAGATCAATGTAAACGGTTTAATGATCAGGCAATAGGCTTCACAGATTGTGGCAGAGCTACTGAGTAAACATATCTCACACGGTAAAGAGGCGATTGCACTGTCGAAATTGAAAAGAGTCTATTCAGAGTTACAAGCAAGACATTTTGAATAGAATTCAATCCGATGGTTTATGGGAATGGGCATCGCAATGCCCTCATTATCAATTTGAGCAGACAAAAGCCCCCGGTTGAACTTTGACACTTCGAACCAATACGAGCTGCTTGACCTAAGCGGCCACGCGCAGCGACTTCGCTGCGGGCGAACAGCGGGACGGGAGGCTCCCGGCCGGGGGAGGTCTGGAGTTGGGGGCTAGAAGGCGATTGGGTCGAAAAGGGCCTTGATGTCTGCTACCGTCAAGTGGTTGAGCACATGCTCTCGACGACTGATTCCAATGTCGTTGGGCTTAGATCCTTTTTGGGGTGAACTCATGCGCCAGGTAGTCCAAAAGATTGTTCTAGGCACAGTCCAGATATCTTTACTGAAGAGCATGTACAATTATTGTTGTGTTGGGTTTCGCGCATTGGCCTCAGTCCTTTTGCTCCGACACAAAGACGTACTTCTAGTTCTTGAGCGAGCTAGCATTGCCGCAGAGGCTTCACCAGGCTTAAGTGACATCGACGTAACCCTTATCGTTTCTCCTTCAATAAGTTCCTCGCCTGAGGATCTGGACTTATGGGAACACGATGATCGTGTTAAGCGCTGGGTGCCAGTGCTTGGGGAGCTTAGTCTTTTAACTTCGGTGCAATTTGAGCGCTCGCAGCGGTTTACCGCCGGCGTGATCGATTCTCACAAGAATTGTGTGCTGCTGGCTACAAATAAGCCTGCCGATCGCCTCGGGCAGGCGCCAGCAGCTTCTCGCTGGAGTCGGGCCCGGAATGCTCTGGTGCGCTATAATAGTACGCTCCGGCCGCTTGTTTTCGGGCATGAAACCTGGTGGGCTGAGCGAATTCGGCATGCTACAAAAAAATTCGCTGGAGACTCGATTTGCCCAAGTTCAATGGTGACCCTGTTGCGCTAGAATCGCTTGTGGCCAAGGTCATTGTAGACTTTGATTCTACGTGTCTCTTCAATGAAGAGCTGTCGTCGTCGGCGCTCAGTTTGCGTGGAATTGAATTTGAACTCGGAGAGCAAGAGAGCCTGGTTGCGAAGCGCTATGGTGAGCTCGCGCGTGAATTCTCATCTGAAATTCGAGTGGCGACCTTTCCCGATCCCACACGCTCGTCCTTGTTCTATCTTGCGATCCTTGTGCCTCCCGAGTTGCTATCTATCCGCGATGCCCCACTCTTTCGTTTCATTCGTGAGTTTTGCACCCAGCACTACGATTTCTTCGCGCGTGCGGTGGGCAATGACCCGCAGCATTTCAATCGTGCTACTGGCTTTCCGCTAGTCCTTACACCGAAACTCTGGAACTTGTGGTACTCTGTTTATCCTCTTAAGAGCCTCACATTTCATTCGGTAGATGCAGTTTTTCGTTTGGAAATAGAGGCTCCGCTCCCAACAAGAAGAATGCTCTGGGAAAGCGCTGCCGTTTATTACCGCGGTTGGCTCGACAGTAGGATTTGGTGGATTCGAGAAAGCCCGGAACGAGAGCGAGCTTTGTACGAACCCATGCTACGTAGTATGCAGCTGCACATGAAGCTACTTGAAACCGGTACCGCTACGGTCTCTGAGTCCGCGTTTTCCCAATTCGAGCCGACTAACGATCTCCTCGAACCTGACGACGGAGTCGGTCGGCCCGATGGCGATGTCGTCTGTCGCGAACGACTCGGCGGACTGCTGCATTACTACCATCGCAAAGCAGCGTAGCGCCAAGGCGAAAGCGTCTTGCCAGTCCGTGCTCAACATGCGCACCGACGATAAAAAAACTCGCCATTTTCACCTGCTAGCCCCGCGCACTGCCCGACTCGCTCTGCAACCTCGGCCTAATCCGATCCGCCCAGCCGCGCCTCGAGCAAGTTTTCAAAGAGCAAATGCGTCGTTTCAGTTTTTTCACATTACGGCCTCTATGAACCGTTTCGCCAAGTGAGGCGAATCTGTTGACCACCGAGCGGATGGTTTGCGGCAATTGTGTGAAGTGTTAAACGTATTCCGTCGGCCGCCAGGCATCCCTCCACCCACCCTTGAGGTTGTTTGGGATCGAAGATATAAGCGGTGGTGGGAAGATTGATTAAGTGCAATCCGTCAACCTCGCCAAGTTTCCATACGTGCGTATGTCCGCAGATGTACGCCTTGACGTGCCGGCGCGTTCGCAGAATGTCGACAACGGCGTCATTATCTAGCAGGCCTGACAACTTGGACCAAATCGGGTCCCGCTTCGAATTCATCTCCACGTGATGGTGACCAACCACGATTGCCGGTTTGTCGGCGTGTTGGTCGATCGCGTTGGCCAGCCATCGGACTTGCGGCGCGCCGAGATTGCCTTCCGTAACGGTGCTTTTTGTATTGTAGAGTGAATCGAGCAAGAACCAGTTAGCGTGTTCGGTCTCGATGATATCCACCCATCTGCCTTCCACGGGCGGATGTTCGGGACTCAAGTCAGCTAATGCCTGAATGCATAGTCCGCGACGATCACAATTCCCCATGGTCAAATGAACTCGAATACCCGAGTTGCGCATCGGGGAAATCAGCCGGCCAAATTGTTTGTAGGCTTCTGGCGTCGGCGGTGATCCGTCCGTCGCGAGATCTCCGTTGACGATCACATGCGCCGGTTGAGTGTCGAGTCGCGTGATCTTGCCCACCACTTGCCGAAGGTGATCGGTCATGTTGATTCCTCGCGCGGTCGCCGCTGGGTCGGCCATGATATGCGTATCGGAAACCAGCGCAAATCGGTTGGAGTCGACGTCGACGTCCCGAGGATACCCCTTTTGTACCAGGACGCAGCTACCGATCACGCCCGCGGTACCTGAGATGAATTGGCGACGTGATATTGCGGGAAGGTGAATTGGCATTGGGTTAACTCCGGGGTTTTAGCAACAACTCCTTAATCAACGTTGCTCATTGTGGTAAAATAAGGGAAGCACGCAATGAAGGTGTTGGTATTCGATGGATAAAATGACACCGCTTGTGACCACACCCTGGCGTGCGCCCACGTAACAGCTTTGAACAGGCGAGAGCCAGACTTCACCAACCAGCAAACGAGCAACTCGTTCCGAACGTTGGTTACTTTCAAGCTGCATTTTTTCGCGTGATGCCGTCAGTGGATCGGGCTTGACCATCCAAGGTTCATGCTGGTCGGCGACGGCAATTCTTCTTTGACCGGTGAATTTGGTCCACGGTGCGGCGAGGACCACACCGGCACAAGCATCGATGTTTTACGCCCTTCGGTTCCGGAGACTGCGACCCGGAAAACGTAACCCCTATAGCTCGCACCGAGTTAGAACACTCTCGAGAATTGCGTTGCCCTGATAGTTGCCCAGACGGCTGCCAAGAGAAGTCAGCTTGTGGCAACGAGAGTCAACCAAGTCGGCTAAGGCATCCGGTGCGAAGGTGATCGCCCTGCCGGTGAAATCCCCCACCTAAACGGTCGTTGTGAACGCTTCATCGGCACTCTGAAAGGCGAATGCTTGCACCGGTTTCTCATCTTCAGCAAACCGCATCTCGACTATTTGGTAAAGGAGTTTTTGACGTACTACAATCACGCGCGGTCGCATTCAAGTCGTGATTGTCTTCCACCGATTCGGACCCTTCCTGAGCCCGTCCGATCCTTGTCGGTCAAGGAAGTGGAGATTCATTCGCATCTGGGTCGGATTGTCCAACGGCTGCAGATTTGACCGATTCTGAATTGCAGGCGGTGAGATGACCTCGGTACTTATCCAACCCTTTCGCTATTCAGGCCGACGTAAAAGTATTTGTGACCAGTAAGTGCGTGCTGTCCGAACACAAATTGTCGTCGTCCTAGCGACAGTCGGCTACGTGCGACCCGCCAACTCTGAGATCGGCTCACTCACCTCCTCGTCATTCCCACCATGAAAACTCAACACGAAACGTCCGCGTCGCTCCGATGATGGGATTTGCCACCAGGATCGATCCGCTCTGTGAGAATGCGACCTCAACTGACAATGCATTGGATGGATTCTTCGGGGCGTTCGCAGCAGCAAGTGTCACTGGACGGAATTATTCGGCAATGTGGGTGGAGCAGGCGACAGTTTCGTCGCCACCATTCTCGATGGTGATGCAATCGTAAACACGACGGCGGGAGGTAGCACCTTTTTCAGGCAATTTCATTTCGCGTTCGATCAATAAATGGTCGGATTGGCCTAGCGCCACCAATGCTACATACTCGATGCTAAGCAGGCTTCAATAAAATATGCTTTTTCTTTGGAAAATCTGGACACAAAACGGGTCCGCACTGAGCGCAACCATTAGGATGCGATCGGGCGGAAGCTGGAGGAATTTCCAAATTCATTCATCTATCATCTAAGAGACACCCGGTCCGCCGGATGAAACATCGTTTCAAAGCTTCGCCTGACAGCGCTGTTGACTCACCGCCGAGACCTGTTTGAGATGGAAGGCGTATAGTTATGAACATCAACCGCCATCGAATCGAGACCGTCGTAATTCTGGCCCTGGCGGCTGGTGTGTTGGCAATTGCCGACTCTCCGGCATCGGCGCAAACCATAATCGCTTCTCAGGATTTTGAGGACAATTCCTTGTCTCGCGGCATTCCTGCCGAAGCTACGGCCGTCGCTCTCGACATCTATGATGATACGACGGGCGTTTACACCATGCCCGGCCTGGGTTTCGATAGTGGCGTGGGCCTTGGATGGACTTATTCCACTGACGCGGCCACTCCCGAAGGGGTTACCCGTGGCAACGACAACGGCGACGTCATCGGCGTCTTCATCGACGATAGCAAAGACTTTGGGACCACAAACGGGCTCGCCGGCGCCCCCGGACAAACCGGGGCCTTCTACCTCGTCGAGGATGCCGATAGCACCTGGACTGTAGCCTTCGATCCCGTCGACACGACCGGCTTCACGGACTTGATGCTCAGTTTCACTTGGGGCATCGACAATGATGGCGGCGGCAGCACGGCTGGCTCTAACTTCGAAGGGAGCGATTTCATCGACGTCACCGTGAACGGGGACTCCGTTTTCAAAGTGGATGGTGTCGGCGATTTCCACCTAGACGACGCGACTGGTGGTCTCGACGACCTTGACGCGGACTACATCAACGCCTTCACACCGGAAAACATTGATATCTCGGCATTGGATGGCCAGATACTCAACATCAGCTTCGCCATCGCTAATAATGCTGCTGCCGAAGACATCGCGTTCGACAACGTTATGGTCTCCGGCATGGCCGCCGAATTGCCCGGCGACTTCGACGGTGACAACGTCGTAGACGTCAATGACATCAATCAATTCTGCGGCAACTATACGTCCGGCGATTCGGTCTTCGACGTCAATGCCGATGGCTCGGTTGATCTGAATGATCACGCTCACTTGATTCAAAACATCCTTGGGACGAGTGCTGGAGATGCCGATCTGAATGGCTCGTTCGGGACCAGTGATCTGATCGCGGTGTTCACCGAGGGCAAATACGAGCAAGACGTCTCGGCCGGTTGGCACGAAGGTGAGTTCAACTGTGACGGCCGCTTCGATACGGGCGATCTGGTCGCCGCCTTCCAAGCCGGAACGTATGACCCGAGTGCTGCAGTACAAGCGGTGCCCGAGCCAGGTGGATGCCTGCTGCTTGTGTTGGGCTTGTTGATAGTAGGGCGTCGGCAAGTTTAGCTCAATAGCGAACAAAAAGCCTGCGCTAGATTGAGAGGCGGTCCAAGTCATGTATATTGGTTTAGCAACTCGAATCATCGTGAACACTGAAACACAACGTCTCTGGAATCGTCGCGTATCGCGATTGTTCACTCTGCTACTATTAGCTGGGCACCTCGATTTTCTCGTCACCGCGAGACATGCAGCCGCCGTTGAACCGTTTATCTTGGCGGTGATTGGCGATCAGCAAAACGCCGTCGACCGCGATCGCCATCTTGACAATTACGCGTCGTTCACAAACCAGACAGATTGGCTGGCTGCCAACGCTCAGACCAACAACATTCGCTTTGTGGCGCAGGTTGGAGATATCGTGAACAACGGTTCCGAGGTGAACGAATTCGAGCGAGCGGCTGCAGCCATGGCGACGTTGGACACCGCCGTGAATGCCGATGGAGGCATAGGAATTCCGTGGAGTGTTGGCTATGGTAACCACGAGGCGCTGGTTTTCGATCCGTCCGAGGATCCCGCCGGCTCGTTGGCAGACGGGTACCGACAATACTTCGGCGGCGCCGACATCCAAAACCATCGTTACACCGGTCAGGTCGGCTTTGGCAGTGTCAGCTCCAACGAGTTGAATACGTACCATTTGATCAAGTCTTCTCAGGCACCCGATGCGCGTGAATACGTGCTGCTCAACCTCGAGTTCGACGTGCCAGGGCACCCGGCCGGTTCGTCGCCACCGGCAGGGGATATCCCGGCATTCGATGCGATCGACTGGGCACAGGACGTCATGGACGCCCATCCCGGCAAGCCGACGATCATCAGCACGCACGTGTTCGAAGGGACGCGTGAGGGGCCACCTTTCTCGCCGGACTGGCCGGGTCCGGGGCGCAACAGCCAAGCTGAGATTTTTGACAAGCTGGTAACGAACAACTCACAGGTCTTCATGGTGCTCAGCGGTCATACGACCCAGGACACGCATCGAGTGAGATTGAATAACGCTGGGCTTCCGGTACTGCAAATGGTTACTGACTACTCAATGCAGAGATTCGGAGGCGGCGGCTTCATGCGCCTCATCGAACTGGATGAGGAGGTGGGTGAGCTTCGAGTCGAAACGTTTTCGCCGGGCATTCCCCAGAGTCCCGATCCTCAATACCGCACTGAGTGGACGAGCCGGTTTAGCATCCCCATCGACTGGAACTCCCATTTTGACGACATCCCTGAGATAGAGCTCCGAGATCCATGGATCCCGGAGCCGCCGAACACGACGTTGATTAAGATCCATGCTACGGGCACCGATGACGCCACCGAGGGTGGTTACAGTGTGAGCAGCGGCAATGCGCCTTTCAAAACATTAATACTCGACGGTACAAACGCTTCCGGAAATCTGACGGACGCCGTCCTCACGTTTAAGCTTCCCGATTTAGGTGACAAGAAGTTTCTCTCTGCGGATCTAAAATTCAATCTTTGGAACGGGGACTCGATCCATGGCGATGCTCCCTTATCAGACTTGGTCGGAATTCGCGTGTCGGCATCTAACGTCGTTACTGCGGACGACCATCAGGCGAGTGGAACGACACTGTTGGGAGAGATCCTCCATCCTTGGGAGCTCGTGGATAGTTATGACGAGGGCGCTTTGTTAGAGACGGGTAATGATGTGGCCGCCTTGAATGACTGGCTCAGTGACAACTACGTCGCCGGCGAATATGCAGTGATCGCAGTTCGTGCAAAGACACCGCCGCTCGCACCATTTAGTTGGTTCGGGATTGACGCTCAAACCGCCGAGTTGACCATCCACACCATACCGGAACCATCGACTCGATGTTTGGCCCTAATTGGGTTGATCAGCTTAGGCAGCATAAGAACTTGGCTTAAAACGCTTAACGAAAACCCAAAAAATATATCACGCGGTCGCGACTTGAGTCGGCCGTAGTTCAAATACGCACTGAGTCGGAATCCGTTCCCGGCTTATTTAATCGAATGCTCGCACTGTTGAACGTACCCCCGAGAACTCGAAGGAGAATGAAATGTACCTGAACAAGCATCGCTGCGGAACCATCGTAGTTTTTTCACTGGCGGTTGGTGTGCTGGCAATCGCAGGCTCTCCGGCATCGGCCCAAATCATAGTCGCCTATCAAGATTTCGAGGGGAACACTTTGTCTCGCGGCATACCTGACGAAGCTACGGCTGTCTCGATGGGCTTCTATAATGATACGACAGGCGTTTACACCATGCCTGGCTTAGGTTTCGATAGTGGCACGGGCCTGGGCTGGGCTCACTCCACCGACGCGGCCACTCCCGAAGGGGGTTACCAAAGGCAGCGATGCCGGAGACGTCATTGGTGTATTCATGGACAATAGCAGAGACTATGGGACCTCAAACGGGCTCGCCGGAGCCACCGGGCAAACCGGTAACTTCTATGTCGTCGAGGATTCCGATAGCACCTGGACCGTAGCTTTCGATCCCGTCGACGCGACCGGCTTCACCGACTTGTTGCTCAATTTCACCTGGGCCATCGATAATGATGGCGGCGGCAGCACAGCTGGCTCTAACTTCGAAGAGAGCGATTTCATCGAAGTCACCGTAAACGGGGAATCCGTCTTCAAAGTCGATGGTGCAGGCGATTACGACGTTGGAGACGCGGTTGGCGGTCTTGATGACCTCGACGCGCCCTACATCAACGCGTTCACGCCAGAAAATATCGATATCTCGGCATATGATGGCCAGATCCTCAATATTAGCTTCGCCATCGCCAACAATTCGGCTCCCGAAGACATCGCGTTCGACAATGTCATGGTCACCAGTGTTCCCGAACCCGGATCCCTGACACTGCTTGTGCTTGGCAGCCTGTTGTTGTTTTTTAGGCGCCAACGCACTTGAGTGTTGCGGTCGCCTCTCAACTTGATCCAGCAAAAAGGCCAGGGGTCAGGCATTTTCTATGGCGAGATCGGAAAGAAACTTTTCCGGCTCGCGACCCTTGGCTCTAGCTGGTTACCTGCGTCGGTCCAAATTTCCGCTCGCAGTTCGACAGATTCATTCGTGCTGGCGGTTGCATCAACCGATGCAGATAAGCTGCCGAACCAACTCGCACATTTCTCGAAATTTCGATTCAATTTTGGAGAACTGTGCAGATTTGGTTCGTGTTCCATAACATTAATGACGCGAAACGATTGGCGCTAACAATCAACGAGTCAAAACAATCAAGAGAGAATTTTTTGAATTCTTCGATCGTAGCCAGTTCGTTCGTTGGTCAATCGCCGCCACGGCGGCCCGAACATCGTTTTCAGAAAGCCGTGCTTTTCAGCCTTTTTCAATGCTGGTCCATCAATGTTCAATTGATCGGCGACCATTCGAACGAATGGTTCGCCACAGTGCGTGTTTAGATTGTCTACGACGAACAGCCAGCCTGCTTCTGGGGCGGTTGCGATGCTTTGCTTGATGTGCTTGGCAAAGTCCTCATTGTTGCGAGTTTCTTCAATCGTTGGGCAGGTCATTTGCCTTTTACCACATGCGAATTGTCCATCACGCAGACCGTACCATACCGTGTATATCGAAACTCTTCTTTCGCAGTTTGGCCCGTCAGCGGTAGTTTTGTTTCCGCCCGGCGCTGTAAACTCGTTATCTTGTCAACGCAAACTGTATGAGTAGGTGGCATGCTCGCGAAGTACGATTTGATCATGGCTGTCTCATCGATTTTCCGCAAGCCTGTCAATTTTTTCGTATTCTTATGTTTCGTGTACACGAAAGGAGAGAACTCGCCATGAAATTCTGGTTCCAACAGTTGATGCTGCTCGTATTAGTCGCGCTGGCGTGTGCCGATTCCCCCTCGCGACTCATGGCCGAGTCTCAGCAGGCGAGCGGATACGTCTACGATGATCAAAATGCCAACGGCACACGCGACGCAAACGAACCGGGGTTGCCGCAAGTGCGCGTCTCGAATGGTCGAACGGTGGTCGAGACGGACCCAACAGGCCGCTATCAGCTACCTGTGGACAACGACACCATTGTGTTCGTAATCAAACCTCGCGGATGGATGGTCCCAACTGACAAGAACCAAGTTCCGCGATTTTATTTCATCCACAAGCCAAATGGATCACCGCAGGGGCTTGCGTATCCAGGCGTGAAACCGACCGGACCCTTGCCTTCTGCGATCGATTTCCCCTTGATCAAGCAAGACGAACCCGATTGTTTCAAAGTCGTCGCGTTTGGTGATCCGCAACCGAACAACCTGCAAGACATTTATCACTTATCACACGACATCGTCCCTGAGCTGATTGGAACGGACGCAGCCTTCGGAATCTGTCTTGGCGATGTAATGGCAGATTTGCTCGATCTTTTTCCTGCTTACAATGAAGTCATGAGCCAAATTGACATTCCGCTTTACAACACAATTGGAAACCACGACATCAATTTCGACGTTTCCGACGATAAGCATTCGGATGAAACTTGGGAGCGCACCTTTGGACCGCCCACTTTCAGTTTTGACTGGGGCCCCGTCCACTTCATTGTCACCGACAATGTCTACTACCGTGGCGATCGCGGATACCACGGCGAATTCACCGAACAGGTCCTTACATTTATCGAGAACGATCTGCGATTTGTGTCGTCGGACCAGCTGGTCGTGGTGACAATGCACATCCCGCTAACAGCCTCCAATCACGACTCACTTCTGAACTTATTGAAGGGACGACCTGCGGTTTCGCTCTCTGGTCACACACACGACATCGAGCACAAATTCATCCCCATGGATCAAAAAGGCAATACACATCATCACGTGATTAATGGGGCGCTGTCCGGAATCCATTGGCTCGGAGATCCGGACGAATATGGGATTCCGCATGCCATGACGCACTGTGGATCGCCCAACGGGTACACGGTCATTACATTTAACGGCAACAAGTACAAGATGCAGTTCAAAGCCCCACGCCGGCCAGACAGTGACCAAATGCACATCTATACACCTTCGGAAATTTCCGTAAAGGAATCGAACAAGCCAGAAGTGCTGGTTAACGTCTATTTTGGTTCCGCCAAAAGCAAGACCGAAATGCGTTTGGACGACGGACCTTGGCGCAAACTGAAACGCGAACGGCGTGAAGATCCTTATCTGGCCAATGTCATCACAGTAGGCCATCCCTTGTCACAGGTCACACATATGTGGGTGGGAGATCTGCCGTCCGAATTGGCACTGGGTGGTCATACCATCCATGTGCGAACGACAGACATGTTTGGCCAAACCTTTACCGCCGCCCGCGTGCTACGAGTAACGGACGAAGACAAGTAACGTCTGGTGTTATGCTTTTAGGGAACGAGACGCAATGAGAACGGATTGCCAGCGAGTCGCAGCTGATGGGTAATCATCCCCGCAAATCCAAGGGTACGAACAAACCGTTTGCGAAGGCAAAGGAAAACGATGGGGTAGCATCCCACCATGGATTGACGAAACTTAAAGGCACCCCATCGCGATTGCCACCGAACAGTGCCTCAGACCCATTTCTGAAAACCCTGAACCATGAACAAAGCGACACAGTCCAAGCATGCTGTGCACAGCATTTGACAGAAAGAAGCACATGCCATCTTCAACCTATTTTTCCTTTTGGCCAGTTGCTTCTACAGTTGCCGGCACTCATTTCCTGCCTGCAACCAGTGAAGACATCGGCAATGCGGCAAATCTCGGTATCATGGAGATCAACCTCCAAGATGCTCTTCATTTCAAATGGGGTTTTCAAGGTGCGGCGGGGAAAGCAGGTGCTCCTAATCAAGCAGGCATTGGCAAGTTTTTTTCCTTTCAGTTGGAGCAAACGGCGCACCGTTCGTCGATGCGCGAACCAATGCCAACTTTGCTGATTTCGAGGACGCCTATGACTTCACATCGATGTCAGGTAAGCGAATGAGTCCAACGTTCGCTGACGTTTCTAACTTGCCCTTTCGGCGTTCTTGGGTTGTCAAATCGTCGAAAATTTTGATCGCAGCCCAGCGGACCATGCGGGTCGCACCCGGGGTTGGCCGTAGTTTGTTATTCACTGACCGCAGGAGATAAGGAGCAGACGTGGACCTGGATCAATGGGTAGATGATGCATTGGGGCCGATCGCAGAGAGACTTGCCGCGGTCGTCTTCTTTGCGTTGGAAATCGGCGGCGCCCGCGTACCCCTAATCGTACTCTGGCTCATCGCAGCCGGTCTTTTCTTTACGTTCTATCTGGGTGGCATCAATTTCCGCGGCTTCGCCGAGGGGTTGCGGATCGTCGGAGGCAAGGGAAAGCAAGATACGCAAAAAGGTGAAATAAGTCCCTATGCAGCACTATCGACCGCGATCTCGGGTACAGTTGGCATCGGTAATATCGGCGGTGTAGCCATCGCGCTCTCGGTGGGCGGTCCCGGGGCGACCTTTTGGATGATCGTCGCTGGCTTGCTGGGGATGGCCACGAAATGCGCGGAGTGCGTGCTCAGCGTGCGTTACCGTTCCGAAAACGAAGACGGCAGCGTTTCGGGCGGGCCCATGTATTCGCTTTCACGCGGTCTGGCTCTTCGTGGCTACCACGGTCTGGGACGGGGACTGGGCAGTTTCTACGCCCTGGCGATGGTCTTCGGCTGCCTGGGGATCGGCAATATGTTTCAGTCCAACCAAGCCTATCAGCAATTTGTCGTCGTGACCGGAGGAGATGCGAGCTTCTTCGAAGACCAAGCGGGACTTTTCGGAATCCTGCTGGCACTCGCGGTGGCACTGGTGATTCTGGGAGGCATCCGAAGCATTGCTCGCGTCGCCGAACGTCTGGTCCCGGCGATGGCCGCACTCTATCTATTGGGCGGCCTCGCGATCATCGCTCTCAATGCGCCCGCCCTACCGGGAGCGTTAGCCGCCATCGTGCGCGGCGCCTTCTCTCCCGAAGGCATCAGCGGCGGTGTGGTAGGTGCGATGATCATCGGTTTCCAACGCGCCGCCTTCTCCAACGAAGCGGGGCTCGGCTCGGCGGCGATCGCCCACTCCGCAGTGCGCACCCACCATCCAGCGACCGAAGGCTTGGTCGCCCTACTCGAACCGTTCATCGACACCGTGGTGATCTGTACCGTCACGGCCCTAGTAATCTTGACCACGATCTACGAACCTGGACTGGCAGACCGCGGTCTAGAAGGAGTCGAAATCACATCGGCCGCCTTCGGAAGCACGATCACTGGATCGCCGCTTGTCGTCGCGATCGCCGCATTGCTTTTCGCCTTCACGACGATAATCAGTTGGTCTTATTACGGTCTCAAGGGATGGACCTATCTCGTTGGCGAGCATCCCGTCGCGGTACGTGGCTTTCAAATCGTCTTCTGTTTCTTTATCGTGTTGGGCTGCCTGCTCGAACTCGATGCGGTCCTGAGCCTCTCCGATACACTGATCTTCATCGTAGCGCTGCCTAACGTCATCGGTCTCTACATCATGGCACCCGAAATACGTGCTTTGCTCGAGGAGTACCTCAGCCAAAACACCCCCCCCTCCTCCTAATCCGGTCCGACCTACAAGTATTCGGCGGCCGAGTTTGCAATCTTGATATTGAGAATCTATGCTACTTCGATCTCAGCTTGGGCAAAGAGTGAGTTTCTTGAGACTGGACCACGTGACGGCCCTCCCTTTTGCATCAAGGCGATAACTCCTTTGAGATTCTTTTGGCGCGACCATCGATACCCAAGAACGATCACGAAATCATCGAGATAAGCGGAGACGAAAAGACGATTCGCCAAGTAGCGAAGCAGGAGCATCTAGTACCGCCGTTGATTAAAGTGAAACCGCTCCGTCTTCAGTAGATCAACGGATTCATTTCCCACAAGAGAAAGAGAAATAGGATATGTCTAACTATATTCGAACTGATGTGGAGATTTCCATCAAGGAAGGAATGCTTGATGATTTCAAAGCGTTAATCAACAAAATGATCCAAAATACCGATGCGAAAGAACCCAACGCATTGGTCTATGAATGGTATATCAGCGAAGATGGTCGCGAGTGTCACTTGCTTGAAACTTTCAAGGACTCGGATGCATTCATCGTCCACCTGAAAAACGTGAGTGACTTTCTTGGACCGCTTTGGGACTTGTCGACCCTGACCGGATTCAAAACATTCGGCAATCCATCCGCCGAGCTACAACAAGCTCTCGCTTCGTTCCCGGAACCCATTCAGTATTTCCCGCACTCCAATGGCCTGACTCGCGACTGAGAAAAATGGACCGATCGCTGGCTCATCAATCGCGGTGGGTAGCTGGCATCAATTAAATGATGGGAATTGATGCCACTTGGATTGGCTCAGGCAGTTTAGCTGTCCTGCCTGGCTTGCGGCAAAATCGGCTCCCGTCCCCTTTCCTGCTTTTCGAAGAAGATCCGTTTGACGCCAACCGTCAGCAGGGGAATTGCCAGTAGCACGATAAATCCCCAGGCCAGGGCGCCATAGCCTTGAGCGACCAATGCGACGATACCGAAATTTGCCAAAAGGGTTGCCAAAAGAAGAATGCTGACGGACAAGGCAGCACGGTGCCACGGGAGGAACTTGCCAGATTTAGGACGCAAACGAACGGGTAGGTCTCCGATATTCTGCTCGATGCGGTCGATCAGGCCATGGATGGATCCCACAGCCGTTTCCAGCAATGTCCAACCGGCGACAATCCCAAAGGCAAAAATCCAGTAATCCGAAAACCGGCCCGCGGCTGCTTCCAGCATCGGTAACCAGGGAACATCCGCATCGATGACCGCCTTGTCAGGCCAGAACCTCATCAAGCACAAAAATGTGAGAGCCAAAGGAACGGTCATGAGGAGTCCGGCAAACAGGCCCGACAACATGGTTTGTCGCCGACTACGTTGCCGATAAAGGCAGAACAGAACAAGGGGAAAGACTCCGACGTTGTAGCCCACATATTGGATTGCTGACACGACGATGGTTCCCATGCTGCTCGGCTCGACCTCGGCTGTCGTTGCTGAGTCACCGGCACCACTCAACAGGATGAGCGCGGAATAGGAGATATATGCCAAGTAGAGAATGACACTGCCGAAGGTCTTGAAACGCTCGATGAATTGCGTACCCTTCCAAGCCAGCAGTCCGACGGCAACAAAAACGATACCCAGCCCGACGGCATAGGGTAAGCCGGTCGTGCTTTCCAACACACTGCCCATTCCCGCCGACATGACCGCAATGGTCAACAGCATGGCGACCAGGATCAGCAAGTCGAACAGGGGCCACAACGGCCCAATTAGTAATCGAATCCAACTTTTGTAGTCGTATGCTTTGCCAATCCTTGCAAGTTCAAAGGCAAGCGCGGAAAGACCACAGAACAAGACCAGAATAATGACGACGCCGACCCAAGCTCGGGGACCGAATCTTCCTGTGTATTGAACGATTTCACGGCCCGTCGAGTAGCCTCCGCCAATAATCATGGATTGAGCCACAATGGCTGGCAACAGCAGAGATTCGAAACGATTGTAATCAGAGGATTGCATGGACGGTTAAGAGCTTGCGAACTGGCTGGACCTTGCCAATGAGTGCCAAAATCCTACCAGTTGGCGACGGTGCCATCAACGCAGTTGAACAAGCGCTGTGGTTCGAGCACAAGCGGATTAGAAGCAACGAATAGTCGACTCGTAAATCGCGGTCGGTCGCTGGCGTCAATGAAATGATGCGAACCGTTGCTAACCGGACTGGCTCAGGGAGTTTAGCGATCCTGCCTCGCATGCGACAAAATCGGCTCCCGTCCCCTTTTCTCGCTTCAAGCCACCCGTCCTTCCAATCTGCTGTCTATTGAATCCGTTCTGTTGGGAAGTTAGCATCAGACCCTCGCCCTTTGAATTACTGGGTCTCCAGGGATTGCCATGAAACTAGCTCAAATAGTTCTGATCTTAGCCGTACTCCTCGTACGCTTGTCACCTGTCGCAGCTCAAACAGATACCGACGGCGATGGACTGCTGGATCTAATGGATGTGGCTGGGTTTCATATTTCCGGAGATAAGGGGGATTACGCCCTGGAGAGTATTCAGGACTTAGACGGCCTCAACCAGTTCGAAAACCTGCGGAGGCTTGACCTATGGAGTAACCAAATCACGAGCCTTGAGCAAGGTGACTTCCAGGGGCTCACCAACCTGCAGACGCTTTACCTGCACGACAACCTAATCACAAACATCGAAAGCGGTGACTTTGAGGGGCTCACCAACCTGCAAGAGCTTTACTTGTACGAAAATGAGATCATAAGCCTTGAGCAGCGTGCCTTCCTGAGGCTCACCAACCTGCGGAAGCTTGAACTGTACGACAACGAGCTCACAAGCCTTGAGCAGCGTACCTTCCAGGGGCTCACCAACCTGCAGTGGCTTGACCTGTCGCGCAACCGGATCACAAGTCTTAAGCAAGATGACTTCCAGGGACTCACCAACCTGCGGAAACTTTACCTGAAGGCCACTCGGCTCGAAAACCTTGAGCAGGGAGCCTTTCAGGGACTTACCAATCTCCAGACGCTTTACCTGCAGGATAACCCAATCAGAAACCTCGGGAGTGGAGCCTTCCAAGGGCTCACCAATCTGCAGGCGCTTCACCTGCAAGACAACCAAATCAAAAGCCTTGAGACTGCTGCCTTCCAGGGGCTCACCAACCTGGAGCTGCTTGACCTGCACGACAACCGAATCGCGAGCCTTGAGCAGGGTACCTTCCAGGGGCTCACCAACCTGCAAGAGCTTTACCTACACCTCAACCAGATCACGAGCCTTGAGCAAGGTGACTTCCAGGGGCTCCCCAATGTGCAGCTGCTTCACCTGGCAGGCAACCGAATCACGAGCCTGAAGCAGGGCGCTTTCCAGGGACTCACCAACTTACAGACGCTTCAACTGCACGACAGCCAGATCTTTGGGATTGAGCCGGGTGCCTTTCAGGGGCTCACCAACCTGCAGGCGCTTCACCTGGGGAACAACCCAATCACAAGCCTTAAGCAGGGTGCCTTTCAGGGGCTCACCAATCTGGAAAAGCTTGACCTGTACGAAAGCCAAATCGCGAACCTTGAGCAGGGTGCCTTCCAGGGGCTCACCAACCTGGAGTGGCTTTACCTGAACGGCAACGGGATCACGAGTCTTGAAAGCGGTGACTTTGACGGACTCGATAATCTGCAAGCGCTCTACCTGATCGACAACCACATCACGACGATTGAGAACGGAGCCTTTGAAGGGCTCACCAATCTGGAAATTCTTGTGCTGCGGAAAAACCCACTAGAGAAAGCCAACTTAAGCCGTGGGAAATTCAACAGCCTCCGCGTTCTAGAAATCGACTACCACAACGATTTGATTCTCAATGACGCTGAATTGAGCGAATCCGGATTACTGATGTTTTTTAGTCAGGTTGCACCGATCAATGCGTCGCTAATCGGCTTGCGATTCCCTGACGGCAAACCTACCCGCCTTCTTCATGGCTCTCACCGACTTAACTATCTGACTGTCGACCAACATCTCTACAACGCATCCAGCGATGAGATGGAGTGGTTTGATTCGGAGTGCTGCAACAGGCTAACCATCATCGGTTACGGAGATGCCAACGCGGACGGATTTTTCAACAGCACTGACCTGGTGCAAGTCTTCCAGGCCGGTGAGTACGAAGACGGCATCGTGGGGAACTCGTACTGGACGACCGGTGACTGGAATAGCGACGGAGATTTCGATGCTTCGGATTTCGTGATTGCGTTTCAAGCAGGTCAGTATGAAGCAGAGGCTGCAGCTGTTGCGGCACCTGAACCCTCGTCTGTCTTCCTGCTGCTCGGTGCGATGGCTCTTTTAACACAACGAAGGCGACGCGGTTGATCGATGAAACAAGCGTTTCACAATCAAGCGTCTCTGCCCCTCGGTCACCACACTCGTCGCTTGTGAGTCACGACGACCCGAAGAAAGTACAGAAAGAACGATCGATGTCCATTGGTTTCATCCTGTTCTCGAGATAAGTCTCCTCGATGTGCGTTTGTCCATCACTCTCGAATTTTTTGGCAACCAGTTCCAAAGCGTAGTAAGGATCCGCGTCCCCTTTGAGGGGAGGTCCCGTGTTCGTCCCGAAGAAGTCGGGGCTTTGCCTTAGATGTTCAATAATTCCGTAGACGTACATGGCTATCATGGCGTTCGGTAACTTGTGGAAGTTGACTCTTTTACAAGAAGGAAAGTGACACTTCTTATTTAACTTGTCCAGCACATCCTGAATCGTGGTTCTCCTGAACCACGAGTTCGTCGGTAAGTCCGGCGCTGCCCCCGGTTTGAATCTGTTGACTATGCCTTGCAACCTCGGCCGAATGCTCGCCTTTTCCATTACGATTAACCATCCTTGGGAGAAATTCTCAGCGGCCCGTTCTGTAATGAGCTGGCCGTACTGTCCGTGATTGTCATCGCTGATAACAAAATCGTGTAAGGCTTGGTTGAACGTCTTCCCTTCGCCAGTCATATTCTTTTTTTCCAGGCTTCCTTGTGCGCTGCTTTTTCTGCCTTGGATGCTTTTTTGTCAGTCTTGTGGCCCTCCATTTCCAAGAAGATGCACGGACCCTTTCCACCTTTTGCGGGTTCATGCTGGACCAGCAGTTCCTTGCCGTTCTTGATGAACTCGAAACCCTCTGAGGCGTTATGACCATAACGTCCCATGACTTGGACCTTGCTGGCGTGACGACATGGCCAAAGCCTGTACAGAACCTTGGAAGCTCCGCTGAGATCAACTTGAATGATCAGTATGCGAAAAAATCAGCTCCCATCCCGTTTTCTCCTCGAAGCAAATCCAAACGCAAGAACGATCAACAAGAGGCTCAGGCTTGCTGGCTCGGGAACTGCCGTCACCCGAACGTTGTCCAATGCGACTTTGTCATAGCCATTTGGCTCTTCATAACTGCCGCCAATCGACCACTGAATCAACAGATCATCTCCTGGATTGAGTGCATCGATAAACCCTTCCGTATAAGGGCTAAACTTTGGCAGGAACAGGTCATATTCCTGTTCGTATTTCTTCCATTCAGCTGGATCATCAGCCTCTGCTGCTGTTTCAAATAAAACAGGATCGAACCAGTTGGTTCCGTCAGAAAACTCGAGATCGAAGTAATCGGTACCATCACTGTCATTCAAGACCCATACGTCATAGGTCACTCGCAGTTGATCGACAATCTCGTCAGTCTCATTACGTATTCGCAGCGAAAGGACCGAGTTTGAGAATTCGATTCCACCCATCTGAAAACCCAGCGCTCGATTACCGTCACCCGTTTCAAAAGCGTAAGTGCCAGCCTCTGATAAGCCGCCACTAGAAATGCCGCGTCCGAATAAACCAGCTCCCACGGAAGCACCAAGTGCAGTCTCTTGCGTCTCTCCATCGGAACCCAGAAACACCGTCCAGCTGTCAGAATCCAGCCTGCCGTTCGCCCCACCGGGTTCCAATCCGGCTCCCGCATAGTCTTGAAAATCGACCAGCGCTTCCATCCCAAACTCGTCAAGGATGAGATCCGCTTGAACCGATGGGTTACTGGCACTGAAGCCAACCCCAACGACAGAAACCACCAGAAACCTGCAGAATTGCCAGATCATGTGCAATTTCTTCCGGCTGATCCCATCATGGCCAGAAGAACCAATAGTTCGAGATTGGCGCGCAGACATACGAAATCCCCCCAGTTGTATCACACCCCCAGTTGCCGTTAAACGAACTACGAGGCTAACACATACTTCGAAATCGAAAATCAAACGGTCGAAATACTTCCTCTTGGAGCTGTCACGCGTAACCTTCGTGCCATTTTTTTTCTGACAATCGCCGTATCACTCCTCCGTAGGCACACCACCGCACAATCGAAAGCGGCGATCCAATCTTGTCTTGCATGAATTCCGGTCGTGTGTGGAGGAAACCCTCGACTCAGCTGATCTCTGGGAAGAAAGAGAGCCTTAGCAAAGGCTCCCTTGATCACCTACGAGATAGATCTGCTGATCAACCTGCCTTGCGACGACGCTTCCACCACGTAGCGATACAGCCGACGACGCCTAACAACGTCCACGAGATCACCGAGGCGGGTTCGGGAACGGTCGTCGTATCCTGATCAAATATCGCGTTCCCGAAAAAAAAGGAAATTGCGGCCCGAAGGTTCCGTGCCGTCAGGGACGATGGTCTCTCCAATACTGAATCTCAACTTGAAGGAATCAGTATCCGTGAAATTGAACAGCACCGTCCTGTCTTCTTGCTGGTTCGTCAGGACCAGCGGATCGCTGGGATTGTCGGCACCGGTTCCCGGAGTGCCGGCAGTGAAGAGCGGACTCGAAGGACCGAACGGAGGATGCGGCCACCATGCTTGCCGTGGCGTATTTTCAATAGGCGAGTTGATAATCAGCTCGGTCGAGGCAGAAACCGTGTAGCTGAAACCAAAATCCGGGTCGATAAGGTGAACGCTTTCAATTTCGCCGCGAGGGTCACCAGAAGTAATGTCTGGTCCGGAATCGATGTCCATGACGGAGAATAAAAAGCTGGTAGCTACTGGTGCATCGGCGTTAAGGGCATCAACAAGCGCAAAAGTAAACTCTGCACTGTGGTCGTTTGCCAGATTCAATCTGCCAAATTTACCCGAACCATTCTTGCCGTTTCCACTTAGATTGTACGAATTGTAGTCTGTCAACGACCCCGAGACCTTCGCAACGAGATCGACCGATACGTCGTCGACCGTGACGATGTCAGCCCAGCGGATTTCGCCCGTACCATCCTGGGCAAGCGTTGACATCACGGTGCTGTTTTCGAAATCCAGGAGTGTTATCGAACCGTGAGCGACTTGCGCAACGCAAAACATCGCAACCATCGCCACTGCGTGTATGCCAGATCTCGTCAAAGTGCCCCCCTGAGCGACAGGAAATGTGACTCGGCCCGGGCACTCGCCGGCGTGGTGATTTAGTGTTTGTATTTCCCTCATGATTTCCCCCAAAACCAAAAAAAAAATTTTCTGTAAAAAGATCAGAGTAACAGGGAGCCCCCTACTTCATTGTCGGGAAGAATACCAACAAACGTTCGTCAACGTGGTTCGCGATGTCAAACCACCAACTCAGGCCAACTCTGTTACGAAACCAATCACAATACCATCGACTCAAAACGTGTCATGGTTCTTTTATTTTGTCAACGATTTGGTCAAATCAGTATCCTTGCCCCTTCCAGAACCTTGGGAGCAATCCAGCAATCGACTGGAACAAGGAGCCCCCCCCAGCACGTCGTGGCAGCCTGAGTGGGTCACATTGAAGCGATCGCTACAAAGTTCTCCCGACGACCCACGGATGAGGATTTCGCCAAAGCGACGCAGAAAGTTGCCGCAGCATGCAGCACAGCCTAGAAGTCAGTCCCCCAAAAAGAAAAGCGAAAACCGACTAGGATTTCCGCTTGATGCCGCTGTTTGCTGGTCTGGGTATGTCGGTGACACGCACGAATTGAATCTCATTAAGGTCAACTCTGCCGAGCAACACCATGTCGGTGGAGGCGAGGTCGTTTAAATCAAATGCAGTCAATCAGCGGGCGAATTTCGACGTAAACAACCCTGGCCAACCTCCCAAACCCGGTGATCCGCCTGCTCAGCTTTAGCGGCCCGCTGCTAATGCGGCTTCGCCACCGTGGGATCAAGCTGGCGAAGCAGGCTTTTCAACTTTGCTCGCGTTGCTTTCAACTCCGCGACATGAGCCAGATTGTTCAACTCGCGTGGGTCGTTCTTCTGATCATATAGCTCGACACCCAAATTGCCGTCGTCCCACTCCACATAGCACCATCTTTCTGTGCGGACAGACCGGCCGAGAATTCGGCGTGCGAGGCCCGCGTCTTTTTCAAGTGTCATGGGGCGGCCGCTGAAGCCTTTGCCGATCCGGCCGTTCACATTTCGTTTGACGACGGAAATTGCGCCGGCTCGTGGCGCGGGGCCTCGTGGGTTTTTCAATGAGGCTTGCAGATTGACGCCGTCGAGTTTCGCGGGCGGCTCAAGTCCACAAAGGCCGGCCAGCGTCGGGAACAAGTCGACGAGTTCGACGGGATGCGGGCAGTTGACACCGGAGACGCCAAAGCCAGACGCGGCGATGATCAATGGCGTGTGCGTGGATTCGTTAAAGAGGACGTCCTTGTTTCCAATTCCGCCATGTTCACCAAGTTGCCAGCCGTGGTCGCTGTGGAAAACGACAATGGTGTTTTTCCATAGGTCGAGCCGATCGAGCGTCTTCAGCAAGTGGCCAACCTGCGCATCGACGAACGAAATATTCGCATAGTAAGCTCGCCAGAGTTGGCGTCGGTCCTCGTCGCTGTAGATTTTGTAGGCGTGTGACTTGTCAAAATTGAGAGCGAGCGGGGGCACTTTTTTCAGATGCTCAATCGGTTCCCGCGGTGGCTTCGGAATCGATTCGAGTGGGTAGAGGTCAAAGTATCGCTGCGGCGCGGCGAGGACTTGGTGAGGGCGTCGAAGGCCAGCCGCGACGTAGAACGGCTTTCCTTCGCGGACTGCTTGCTCGATGGCTTCAGCCGCGCGGCGGACCACGATGCCGTCGGTTGTTCGTTCATCAGGCAAATCGGTTTCGGCCCACTCTTGCCAAAACCAGCCGCCTTTGAATCCCTCGGGTCGCAAGCTGCCTCGTGCGAGAACATGCCGGGCCGCTCGCGAATCTTTCTTGCGGAGCGCCACGGAATAGAGATAACCGTATCCGCACGGATCGTCTTTCGTTGCGCAAAGCTCGGCCACATCCCACGCGCCGGGTGGAGCCTGGACTCGGATGCTCGACTCCGATCGACCGAGAATATGAGTCTGATGAAAGACCTTGCCGAACTGAGCGGTGAAGTAACCGTTCTTTCGAAACCACGTCGGCATGAGTGTGACGCCGGGCGGAATTCCCCAACCAAAATAGTCCGTGGTTTGCGGACGCAGGCCGGAAAGAAACGATGCACGCGATGGCCCGCAAATCGGATACTGCACATACGCGCGGTCAAACTGAACGCCTTTCGCCGCGAGTCGATCAATCGCGGGCGTCTTCGCGACGGGATCGTCATAACAGCCCAGCGCCGGTCGCAGATCATCGCTGATGATGTGCAGAACATTAATCGGGCGGCGCACCTCCGCGCCAAGACGCGAAGAAGCGAACCCGGATATCATGAGGACGATGAGGATGGGATAGCGTTTCATGAATTGGCCACCACGAATCTACCTTTCCGGCGAAAATGAAATGCGGGTGCATTGGTCAAAATCGCATCCCTTGCATCAACTTCGGCGTGTTGCGTTGAATTCCAACTCGCGTCGGTGAAAAAGACCTCTGCCATTTGGACAGTGCGAAAGATCGAGGCGGAGTACGTTCAAACGGCATCCAGTCTTACTAACGAGCCTCACGTTCGACGCGAGATACGATCAACGTGGCCAAGTAAAGTTCAAATCCCGTCAACAGTCGAAGCTGCAACCATCGACGGGATTTGATCTTACAGCAGGCAGTCGGGGCAACCAGACACGGTTAGAACTTTTTCAGGATGAATTCGACGGCTGGCCAGCCAAGATTATGCAGTCAATGTTCGACGCTGCGTGACTGTTAACCGAAGCTCCATTTGGTTCGAGTCCTCTACGGCTCCCCGATCAGGACTCGAACCAAGCTGACGGACACCGAAAGTGGCGACTGAATTTGAACTCGGTAACTTTCTATGTGACAGCAGGTTACAGCAGTTGTCCTTTTGCGTGACCCGAAATGTATCACCCGTTTGAACCGACAGTGTTTGGCTTCATGGATTCCGTAACTCACTGGTGACAAACGAGAAACAGCTCGGCGCAATTGAACGCGACGAGCTGTTTTGATTTCAAGTCGAGGTGACAAGACGCCTATTGAACTTTTTGGGCGAGGCGTCCGCGGTATGCCTGGCCCCTTAATCGCTATCACAGAAGCACTTGGGTCGACGCCTCATTGAGATTTAACACCGCTGATATCGTCGGTTTTGGGGGTAAGGCCATGTGGAAAAGCCGAATGAAAACAATGCTGACGTTTTGGCACGCTTCAGTTGCTTCGCCTATATTGTCAATGTGGTCCACGGATGTTCGCAGAGGATATAATACCCTCAGATCACTAACCGATCGAAGCGACGACATCCACTGGATTCCGTAAACTGCTTTAGGTATCGAGGACTCACTGCCGATCCGCGAGGCCCTTTCGGAGACGCTCGCCGCGGCGGAGATGCACCCCCTCCAACCCTGTGCCCGACAGGCACCGGGGGACGCCGGGGGCAGAAAAGCGATTTCCTAGCAATCAGCTCAAAAAGAAAAGCTCTTCGTGACGGTTGTTGGGGCTGAACATAATCTTATGCATGAATCCCAGCCAATCCGCTCGCCGATCGCGCTGAAATGCCGACAATTTTTCCTGATGGCCACCGGTGTGATGGTGTGGCTTGTAAGCGCCGAACCCGCGCCGGCAGCCTGGGTCATCGCGGCAGCTGCGGACAACGATCTCGTACAGGTGTTGAAAGCATCCGGGGTGACAGCAGCGCGTTTTGACAGCGCTGCAGTTGCGGTGGCCAGTGCGGCAACCGGCGACGGAGTGTTGGTCCTGGCCGATGCCTATCCGGAAAAGACCACGCCTCTGACTCCCGCGCTTTTTAAAGAGGCCCGGGCGAAGAAAATTCGCCTCTATGTGGAGTACCCTTCGTTCCTCCCGGACCAGAAATGCGGCACGCCGCAAACCCTGAAGACCGGCCGTTGGGGCAATGTTCTGGAGCGCACCGTGGTGGCCAGCGATGCCTTTGGCGATGCCTTGAAGAAGTCGCGCATCCTCATGATCCACGGCTGCCATTACCTGCCGGCCGAAGCGCGGAATCCGCACCTCGTCGTGGCGCGGGTCGCCGGTTATGACCAGGCGATCTACGGGCTCCCGAACGAAAACGTCCACCCGATTCTTTTCGAGCATCCGGCTGGCGAGGTGCTGGTGGCGACGACGAAACTCAGCCAGTTTGTAACCGCGCGCTACGCGCCACTGGATGCTTGGGAACCGGTGTGGCGCATCATCTTGAAGTGGGCTCAGCCCGACGCCGATCTCCCGGCACTGCGCTGGACGCCACCACTGCGGCCCTCCTACGCGCGCGATGCGGCATTGCCGGCGGATGCGGAGCGCAGCGCTCTTCGGCGCGGTGCCGAATGGTATCGCAAATCGGGCCTCTTGGTGCATCCCTCATGGCAGGCGTTCTATGACCGCCCGGCCAATACCGGACCGCCCACTGCCGACTGGCCGGACGGCCATCGTGCCGGACCAGGACCGGGGCGCAATGCCGCCAGCGGCGACGGCAGCCTAGGTCTGCTGGAGGGCTTCCGCTCGAATATCTATCACGATGGATCGCAGGCGGTGCTCTGGTGGCGGCGTGCCGACAATCACGGCGAATCGGCGGGAGCGCTGGCGCTGGCCGGCTCGGTCCTCCAGCAACCGGAGTTTTCCCGCACAGGATCAAACCTCGCCGATTGGCTGACCGGCAAGTCCGTTCTCTACAATGGCGTGTTTGCAGATCCAAAGCATCCCGCCTTCGGACTTTGCGGGTGGAACGACGTGCCTCGCTACTACGGCGGCGCGAACGGATTCGATCAAGTTTGGGGCGATGACAACGCGCGGGCATGGCTCGGCCTCCTTCGCGCCGCCACCGCCCTGCGCTCCCAACACTACGACGAACGCCTCGCCCAGCAACTGCTCGCGATGATGCGCCTGACAGGAAAAAAGGGATTTATGGTGACCCATCTGGATGTTCCCTCGCTGGCGCGGAATGGATGGGAAGGAAGCTTCCTCGGCGATCACGAGCACCTCGCACCGCATTACCAGGCCTACGTGCAGGCTTGTTTTCTCTGGGCCGCGCGTGCCACGGGATTTCCCCTGCTCCGGGAGCGGGCGACCAAAGCAATCGCGCGGATGATGGAGGCCTACCCGCAGGGCTGGTCGGCGACCAACGATCAGTTCAACCAGGAACGTGCCCGCATGCTGCTGCCACTGGCATGGCTGGTCCGCCTTGACGACACCCCCAAGCATCGTGAGTGGTTGCGGAGAGTGGCTACCGATCTTACCCGCGACATGGACGCTTCCGGTGCCATTCTCACCAAGATCAAACGGGGTCCTGCCAGCAACGAGGCATATGGCACGGGCGAAACCACTCTCATTCAAGCCAACGGAGACCCCAACACCGACCTCTTCTACACGGCCAACTTCGCCCTCGCTGGTCTGCACGAAGCCGCGGCCGCAACCGGTGAGGCGTTCTACCGCGACGCCGAGAACAAACTGGTGCGCTTCTTTTGCCGCGTGCAGGTGAAGAGTGATTCCCTGCCCCAGTTCGACGGCGGCTGGTTTCGCGGCTTTGACTACCGGCGCTGGGAATACTGGGGCAGCGATGCCGATATCGGCTGGAGTCTCTACAGCATGGAAACGGGCTGGATCCAGGGCGAAGTGCTCTCGGTGCTCGCCCTGCGCCAGATGAATACCTCGTTGTGGGAATACACCGCCGCCAGCGGCATCCCTGGCCATTTCAAAAAGTGGCGTGGACGCATGTTGCCGGACGCTAACATTGAGAAAGCGAACGAGGCGACGAATCCAGAGCCTCCCGCAGCATCAGCTCCCAAGGCGGCGAAACCAGCGCCTCCCCCAACCCCAGCGCCGGACACCCCGGCGATGCCGGCAAAGCCGCCTGCAAGCTGGCTCACCTACCATCTCGCCCATCCGGCCAAAACCGCTCCGGGCGATCCTAATTGCATCTTCTTCTGGAAAGGCCGGTATCACTTTCACTACATCATCGAAGATAAAGGTGGCGCCTCCTATGCCCATGTCTCCAGCACGGACATGGTTCACTGGAAGTGGCATCCCACCACCCTCACGCCTGCCAACATGGGCCACCAAATGCTCAGCGGCACCGGATTTCTGACCAGAGATGGAAAGCCCGCCATCATCTATCACGGCCAGGGGTCAGGAAGGAATCAAATCGCCTACGCCGAGGACGATCTCCTGGAAAAATGGTCCAAGCCCGTGCCCGTCGATCCGAAAACAAAATCCGGAGCGATTCCGGAAATGCGCCACTGGGACCCCGACTGCTGGCTCGACGGGAAGACCTACTATGCCGTGTCCGGCGGAAGAGATCCTCATCTCATGAAATCCTCCGACCTGAAGAAATGGGAGTATCTCGGCCGCCTGCTGCACGACGAGATACCGGACGTCGGCGTGCCTCGCAACGAGGACATCTCCTGTCCCAACATGTTCCGCCTCGGCGACAAGTCGATGCTGCTCTGCCTGAGTCACTGGCTCGGTTGCCGCTATTACCTGGGCCACTTCAAGGATGAAAAGTATGTGCCGGAATCCCACGGCCTCATGAACTGGTTCAGCGAGTTCGACAAGGGTCATGAAGATGTGGATGTATTCGCTCCCGAGAGCGTCCTCACGCCGGATGGCCGCCGCGTCATGTGGGCCTGGTCGCGCGTGAAAGAACGGCTCAAGGGCGTCCCCATCCAGAGCAGCGTTCAATCTCTTCCCCGCGAACTCAGCCTTCCCAAGGACGGCGTCCTGCGCATCCGACCGCTCCGCGAACTGGAGACCTTGCGCTTCGACGAGAGGAGCGAATCCAATCTGAAGCTGGAAAGTGGCACGTCCTACCGGCTCCGGGAAATCTCTGGCGATGTCCTTGAGATCCGGGTCGTTGTCCAACCCGGGGCCGCGCAGCAATTCGGGGTCCGCCTTTACTGTGACCAGAAAGGCAAGCATGGCTTTCCCATCACCATCGAGCCCGGAAAGAAATCCATGAGCCTGGGCGAAACGCGAGTGCCCTTCGAGTTGAAAGCTGCAGAGAATCTCGATCTGCGAATCTTCCTCGACAAGAACATTATCGAGGTCTTCGCCAACGACCGACAGGCGGCTCTCGCCCCCTGCAAGTACGACCCGAAAAACCTGGGAGTTTTTCTGTTCTGCGGGGAAAGTGCCATTCTGGTGAGGGAGGTGAAAGGCTGGAAAATGCGGTCCATTTACGACAACCCTCTGAAAACAGAGAATTGAGGGTCGGCTTGAACCATGCCGTCCGAAGTGGGCGGACGGCCGAGAAAGTTCAGGGAGAGTCGTCGCATGAGGATTCGCCGTGATGCGGCGGGCGAGGGCTTCAAGCCGCGACGGTTGAGCTCAAACAGAATGAAGGCATCGACGCTGTTTTCAATGAGGAGCTGTGTAGTCACTATCTCTGATCGAAGTTTCTTAACTGCAGTCGGTGTGCATGCCCGGCGCGACTTGCGCTGCTTGACTTTCGACAGAGGTTGCATCAACTTCGGCAGCTTGCATTCGACCGTAACTCGCGTCGGTGAATCCATCCTCTGTAGTTATGAACCCGCCGCGCGACCCGTCGATGGACACCGATCGCCGAGCTGGGAGATGCACCGACCGAGTCTCTTGAAAGTGGCGACGGGATTTGAACTCGCTAAACGGTGTCGAAACAATGATCTACGGAAGATGAGATTCAAAGACGGCGCGATTTCGACATCCGTTTGAACTGCCAGGGAACGTCGACAGAAATAGCGAGGCTGCCGCAGATAAGTGCGGCGATAATATTCGGCACAGCCAATCCAGTAAGCGGATTGGAATGGGGCATCACGCGTCTCCCTTGCTTCGGGTCTCAGCGGCCGGATTTCCCCGGGGGTAAAAGAGGGGCAGGTCCGTGCATGCCACCGTTAGATGCATGCCGGCCGCTACTCGGCCTCGCCCGCCACCACCACGGTCTGGTAGTTCGGCGAAGCCGAGCCAGCGGTAACCGGGAACTTGGTGTCGCCCGATTCGAGGTAGTACTCGAAGTCGTCGGACTGCGGGGGGATCACAGCCGAGTAAACGCAGCGCGCCTTGTGGTCCACGGGAACGTCCTGCCACGCGCCGCGCCCTAACGGTCGGACCTTCAAGACCGGCGGCGTGTCGCCGGTACCCAACACGATCAGGCTCAACTCCAGCGGCTGGCCTTTGTTGATCTGCGTCTCAGTGCCGAGTACACGGATCAGCGGTGCCCCGTCGTAAACGGTCGACGGGTTGGCGCTGTCGGGGATTGGCTTGCCCAGCCCCTGCTCGAGTTGCTTGTCCCACTTCAACACCAACAGCTGGTGCCAGTTGAGGATCTCGAGGTTGACGATCTCACCCAAGTCGCTGGCGTTCGTCGCCTTCTCGAGATGTAGCCGCATCATTTTTTCGAAGAGCCTCGCCATCTTCGTGCGGGCGGCCAGCGCCTGGGCGTACCAATCCTCACGCATGGAGAGCTCGAACTGATGGCGAACGACGCCGAACTCGCCCATCAGCCGCATCACCTGAAACGTCTTCAAAAAATAGTCGAACCGCTCTTGGTTTCCCTTACCGACAACCATCGGCCGGAGGGCCTCGAGCTTTTCCACAAACGCGTAGTCCTTTTTGGCCGTCTCCCAAGACTCCTCCTCGTTGGGACGGATCGCCGCGGGCGAGGAGCCGTCGACTTCGCTTTCCGTCTCCCAGTGGTTGATGCCTGGCAGACCACCGCGTTTGTTGATCCCGCACTTGTCGAGGGAAGCGAAGATCGCCCCGGCTTCGGGCCCAGCGTCGGGGCCGAACTGGGTGATCGCCCACCGCTTGTAGTAATCGCCCCACCAACTGTTCTTGTCCTTGGGGATGATGCGCTGGGGCGGCGCCGACGTCGTCCCGTAGGCCCAAGTCAGGTCACGCATCGCCCCGGCGTTGGGGCTTAGGATCCGAGTGCGCCAATGCTTGGCGATCAGGCCGTGGCCGCCTTTCTTCAGCGCGGCGCGCGCGTCGGACCAGATGCGGCCGATGTCCAGCTGCGGCTGAGCCAGGCCCCAGTCTTCTTCGAACCAGGTGCACGGCCATTTTTTGCGCTGGCGGCTGAGGTCTTCGAACGACTCGGCCTCATCCCAGAGGCCCATGATCGGCGCCTCGTAGGGCAGGAGTTTAGGATCGTCGAACTCGGCGGGGTTGTCGGCGCTGCCGATTTTCCAGCCCGCCATGGCGATCTGGAACGGGTTGCCCAGTTCCGCCAGTGCCTCACGCGCCAGGAGGATGTCTTGCTTCAGCGCGTCAATCTGGGCCGGAGTCATGTCGTAGTGCTGCCACACCTCCCAGGTCCAGAGCCAGTAGTAGTCGAGGTCGTGGGTCTTCGTAATGCGAGTGAAGATACCCTTGTAGATATCCTTGACGACCTTGGGGTCTTTAGGGTCGAGCCCCTGCTCCTTCAGGTGCGCCTGAAGCGCCGGCGGGATGCCACGCACCCAGTCGGCCTCGGCCTCGGCGCCCTTCTTCTCGACACCCATCGGCAGCTCCGTGCCGATGGCGGTCTTCACGCCCAGCCGCTTGGCGTGGGCGAAGGCGTTCTTGAACATGGCGCCCGTCTTGTTGAACGCCTCGTTCTGGCCTGCCAGGTCGGTGTAAATCTGCGTGCCCATCACGTCGGGGCCGTAGTCGTTGCGGTCGAAGATGTGCCGCGCCGGAGAGCTGAACCGGTCGGTGTCGAGCGTCGCGGAGCCCCAGATCCGGTTGGGCCGCTTCGTGTGGGCGAAGTAGGCGGGGTAAGACCACTTCACGGTGCCGTCGGGGTTCACGTCTCCGGGCAGGCCGATCCAGACCGTCAGCTCGGGCCCCGTCGGGCCAGATTCTTCCACGCGTTCCTCGTAGATCGAGTATTGCGGGTAGGTCTTGAGGCCGATGAAGTTCATTCCCAGCTTTGGCAGTTGCGAGATCACTGACTTGTAGTCGCGTGTGTTCCAAAAGTCGGGACCTTGAAAGAAGTCGTGGAAGGGCTGAATGCCGCGCGTCTCAAAGAGTGGCCGCCCCACCTCGTCGAAGCCGGACAACGAGAGCTCGGCCCGGGCGTCGGGGATCGCGTCCCCGGCGAGGTCGAAGCCGACGCCTATCTTTTCGGCGTAGCGGTAAGCGGCCAATAGCGTGCCGTCCGCATCGGCGCCGGAGACGACCAGGACGTTGCGACCATCCGCGGCGACCGACTTCAGCAGCGTCTGCCCTTCCTTGGGTTCGTACCCGATCGGGTCGCGCAGCGACTTCAGCAGCGTGCTGCCGTTTGCTGCAACGACGATCAGGCCGCCGGAAGCGGGCAGCGACGCGACGGGTTTTGCCTCCAGTAACTCGCCGCTGCGAAGGTAGACGTAGCGCCGCACTTCTTTCGCGGCCAGCAGCTCGTTCAGAGTCCCGTTCACCGGATAGACGATCGTGGTGGCGGCCGATGAGATCGTCTCAGCGTGCACACCAGAAAACGACGCGGTCAAGAACAACAGCGTCAACAATAATGCGTGTAAATGCTTCATGGTTCTTTCCGAAAGACACCTGCTTGGATCCGGTCCGGCTCGATCGCTAGACATCGCTCCACGGCGACCACAGCGGGCAAAGAGCATGCCGCCCGAACCGCGACGAAGTGTCCAAGGATGGTTAGGCTGTTGCTGATCGATCACTTCGACCCGCCATTGAGCTCTCGCAGGGATTTGCGGACCTTCTTCAATTCGGCCTCCAATTCCCGCACATCTTCACCTTCCTGACGAGCCTCGATCATGTGACGTTCAAGGTGGAACTCCTCGATGCGTAGCAGCAGAGATTCTTCGCGTTGGTCAACCTGCTTTTCGAGCTTCTCAATCCTTTTGTCATCATCGGTCTCTACGATTTTGTGAAGGTCTCGGAGTAGCTTCAGCAGCTTCTCCTGGTCCGCGACAAATGCCTCAACTCGCTGCCGCGCTTTGTCCTCACCTTGTTCAGCGAGTTCTTCCTTCTCGATCTTCAGCTCGGACAACCTACCTTCCATTTCACCAATGCGTTCGGCTCGCCAGAACTTATCCCCCAACGCTTCGAGCTTGTCTTCGAGCTGTTCGGCCTGATCGAAGTCTTGCCCTGCCTGGGCCTTTTCGAGCGATTGCTCTAGTTTCTGAATTTCATCCAACATGGGTAGGATGCCCTTGAGATAGTCTCGTTGGCCGACAACGTGCTTCGCCCAGTTATCGTTCTCATCGTAGCGAAGCTCTTCGATCTCCTGCGTGAGCTCCTCGATCCTTTCGACATACTCTCGGCGCTCGGCCGACCAATCCTTCTTTTCTTCTTCGGCGTTGGCTATTCCGAGTGGAAGCACAATCAATGCGAACAGGAATACAGACACCCAATTTGATTTGAATGGAAGCGAGTGCTGTGAAACAATCATCTCGACTCTCCTCTTGAGCGTGTTGCAACTGCCGAAGGCCGTTGCCGGGGAAGGGCAAGTCGCGGCGTTGGACGCGACGAAATCTACTGACGCAAGCAGTGTTTCCGCGTATCGCACGCGTCGGCTGTGGTTCTGCGCGAGAACCATCCGATCGCAGGACCACTCTTGTTGAATCCGAAGTTCCCTCCGTGCCCACCAGACGACCGGATTCCACCAAAACAAAATGGCGAGAGTTGTCGCGAAGTAGTTTGTCCAATGGTCTCGCCGCGCGTAGTGCGCCAACTCGTGTTGGATGATAAGTTCGACGCTCTCGGGCTCCATCGTCGAGATCAGTCCGCTCGGCATGATGATTCGCGGCCCTCGCCAAGTCCCCCACAGGAATGGCGATATCGTTCCATGAACGATGCGAACCGACGGCAAATGCTTGAGCCCGAATTGCCGAGACGCCACGGCCACTTGGTTCTGAATCAACTGCGAGGCTGGCCCGGCGTGTCGCACGAGTTGCCCGATTAGACGCACACGGGAGAGGCTAATGAGAAACAACGCCAAGCTGCCGATGGCTGACACCCCGACGATAAACTGAGGAGTCAGCATCACATCCACCGACTGCGCGCGTATCGTCTCATCGCCTCGAACATTAGATCGTATCGGCCCCGTGATTCCCGAATTCAAGTTCCCTATCGCAGGCGCCGTGACGGCCAATTGTTCATTCTGGTCCTGTCCGGATCGGGCTACACCGATAGACACGGGAACTGCAACAAACGTTGGACTTATGAGCTTAACCAACACCAGCAGCCACAAAGCATGGCATACATGTGGCCGGAGTCGCAGGTACCGAGTTTGCTGCGCGAGGAAGATCACGATGGCCAGACCGCCCGCTAGAACTGTATTCCATAGCAGCCCACTGATAATGTGAGACATGGTTCACCTCCGACTAACGGGCCTTGTCGATAATTTTGCGGATTGTTTCTCGATCCCGCTTACTCAGTTTGATCTTGTCGACTAATGGCAAGAGAATGGGGGTCAAAGCCCCATCGAAATAGCTGTCGGCGATTTGCTCCAGCTGTGTGCCAACAAGTGTTGGACGGTCAATTGTCGCCGTGAAGCTGTGGGCGAAACCGCTCCGATCGCGAGCGACATAGCCCTTCTGCTCCAGCTGATCGAGCAGTGTGTTCACGGTGGCGTGGTAAGCCGGGGTGTTCTCCGAGTACAGCGCGGACGCAATCTCGCGAACGACGGACGGCCCGTGCTCCCAGAGGTGGTTCAACACCGAAAGTTCGGCATTGGTAACAATCGCGCTCGGTCGAGCCATCTGCGTCTCCTAATACAAACAAAGATGTCACATCTTTGAATCCTAAGATGTGACATCTTAGATGTCAAGTAGTTGCTTTCGGGCCGGGCTGATCGCGATTTGGCTGCCGCTACCACGTCCGTAGCGAAGAATGGTCGCCACGACCAGCGTCGGTTCCATCAATTGCAGTTTCAGTCACCTGACACGGTAGACGCGACTTGCCGGTCCCGAACGGCATAAGGAAGGCGTGCCTTTAGTCGGAAACGCGACGCTCATACGTGAAACGTATCGATTTGTCTTGCAGCACACCGATGCGAGTTGCGCCGCTTTCCAAGACGCAGCGGCTGCATCGACCTCAGCAGGTTGCAGTTGACCGCAATTCGCGTCGGTGAATCCGACCTCTGTTGCTAAGGCGGCGTATAGCCCACGTCCCTGCGTGATGACCGCGGGCGAACGGAAAAAGTGGTCTCCGCAAACATCCTCCGCGTTCTTATGTAGGTTCGGAAGCCAGGCAAAATCGAGCGGCAACGCGTACCCCATCGCTCGATCATCGGGCACGAAATAGTAGTGCGACCACATGTGACTAAGCTGGACATCGCCGCTGCCGGGTCGCGCGGAAGCCGACACGCGAACTGAAACTTGATCGGGGCCCGTCAGTTGAACCGACATTTGAATTGCGCGACCGCCGTGACTGCCCATTAACATCAGATGGTCGTCACTTACTTTTTTGATCATCGTAAATGCGGCCGCGTTCGACTGGGGAATCCCGCCGTCGACAGTCTCTATGTCCAACGATTCGAGATGTGTCTGTTGCGCCTTCTCCCAGGGTGCTCTTTTGGCAATGGCCATATTGGAAAGCACGGTTCGCCACCGCGCGCCGTCCAGGACGTCAAATCTTAGGCCGACCGAGGCGCCGTGCTCAACTGAGAAGACCCGAATGCTTTGATTCTCGATAAGTGTCTCAGCAGAATTGGCAACGACGGACCAGGACGCCAGGACGACTGCCAGGCCAATGTTTCGGATCATTTATTCAGCGCCTTGTTTGCCACGTTTTATTCAGAGGGACAGCAGGAGCGCTAGATCTTGCGATCCAGATTATCCTGTCGCGACGTTCTCGCTTTGCGCGCCAGATTACCTGATGGCAATCCCTCCTGCAATTCAGTGGCGGCAACGCGCAACCCCGTCGCAATTGCTGATGCTATTTGTCGCAATTACTGATGCCATTTGACGCAATCCCCGATTGACGCTCCGTTGAAGTCGTTGAGACAATAACTGTTGTATCTACACCACCGACCGCTGGCTCACATATCTCTACCATTTGCAATCACCCAAGTAGCTGACGATCCTTGAATCTTCCAAGCGAATTGGACTTGGGTTACGGCCGCTGAATGAATCGATAGTCAGTTGTCGAACAAAATTACGGCATCATAAGGTGATGATGAAACATTCACTACTAGCTACTGTCATTCTGCTGTTTGCGACTCCGATCTGCGCTCCATCCGCGGAAACGAGCGACACGGATGGTTCACAAACCGTTAGCTACGATCGACAGGTTCGGCCGATTTTTCAAGCTCATTGTCTCGGCTGTCATCAGCCGGCAAAAGCCGGTGGCGAATTTGTCATGACGTCGTTTGAGGAGCTTCTGCAAGGCGGCGAAAGTGAGCAACCGTCGATTGTCCCGGGCAGCCCGATAGATAGCTACCTGATCGACCAGATCACTGCTCACGACGGCGAAGCGGCGATGCCTAAGAACGCACCTCACTTAACGGAGGCCCACATCCAGCTAATCACGAAGTGGATCGCGGACGGCGCCTTGAATGATTCACCCGCCAGCCTGCGACGCGCGGTCGACCAAGATCACCCCCCTGAATATAGTCGCCCGCCCGTGATAACCGCGTTGGATGTTTCGCCGAACGGAAATCTGTTGGCAGTTTCGGGTTTTCACGAAGTGCTGCTTCACAGCCTGGATGGATCTGACACGGTGACTCGATTGATTGGACAGTCGGAGCGCATCGAGTCCGTTCGCTTCTCTCCTGACGGTAAGCGTCTCGCTGTTTCAGGCGGGCTTCCTGGGCAAATGGGAGAAGTGCAGATCTGGGATGTCGACGACACGGTCGAGGCTAAACCGACAGGGCGATTGCTGCTTTCCAAGCCAGTCACCTATGACTCGGTTTACGGAGTCTCCTGGTCGCCAGATGGCAATTTGGTCGGATTTGGCTGTGCGGACACATCGGTGCGAGCAATCAACGCCGAGACTGGGGAAGAAGTCTTGTTTCAGGGCATTCACGACGACTGGGTTCTCGATACGACGTTTTCGATGGATGGCAGCCATTTAGTTTCCGTCGGTCGCGATATGACGGCCAAGTTGACCGAGCTTGCGACACAACGGTTCATTGATAATGTCACATCAATTACGCCTAAGGCATTGAAAGGCGGCATCCAAGCCATCGTCCGACACCCGCTGCGCGATGAAGTAATTTTCGGGGGCGCGGATGGCGTTCCCAAGATTTACCAAATGCATCGCACTACCAAGCGCCAGATCGGCGACGATGCGAATCAACTGTGGGAGCTGCCGCCGTTGCCGGGACGAATCTTTGCCGTGGACGTGAGCGTGGATGGCCGGCGGATCGTTGCCGGAAGTAGCCTCAATGGTGTCGGGCACATTCAGATTTACGATATGGAGCCGTCGCCCACTATCGGCAACAGCATCAGAGATATCCTCAGGAAGCCCACTCATAAGCGAACTGAATCGGAACGAACGCAACTACAGAATCATTTTGCGACCGGCGTCACAACGATTGCAAAACTGCGAATCGATTCGGCCATTTACGCCGTTGCGATATCATCCGATGGCACGCAAGTCGTTGCCGGTGGCACGGACGGGATTGTAAGGCAGATCGACGGCAGCAGCGGTAAGATCCAGCGGGCGTTCTCGCCCGTCGAGATTACAGTCGAACAGGTCCAGTCGGAATCGTTGGTTTCCGCTGAGTCAGCTGTCGAAAACGATTCCCAAATCGCGAAGGCCAATGTCGTCAACGAATCTGAAATCGAATCGTTGGAGATAATCCCTAGGTCGCTCACGTTTTCGAATCCGAGCGAATGCGCTCAGGCGGTCGTAACGGCTAAGTTGCGTTCTGGCCAGTCGATTGACGTCACGCGCAATCTGGCCTGGGAATCGAGTAACCCGAGCGTGATCGTGTCGCCGTCGGGGCTAATCGAGCCTGCCGAAGACGGCAAGGTAACGCTGACAGCCAAGTTGGGCGACCTCGTTGCTGAATGTAGAGTCGAAGTTGCCGGACTACATGCAACAATGCCGCCAGACTACATTCGTGACGTAAACCCCATCTTGTCGAAAGTCGGTTGCAACGGGGGCACCTGTCACGGAGCTCAGGACGGCAAGAACGGTTTCAAACTGTCACTCCGCGGGTATGATCCGCTGTTTGACGTAAGAGCGTTGACCGACGATTTGGCATCACGCCGAGTCAACCTTGCTGCCCCGGCCGAGAGCATGATGCTGCAAAAGTCGACCGCCGCTATTCCGCACGAGGGCGGTCAGGTAATTAAGCCGGGCAGTCCCTATTACAAGCTTGTTCGTGACTGGATCGCCGGCGGCGCAAAGCTCGATCGCGAATCGGCAAGAGTGAAGTCGCTCAGCGTTTTTCCGGTCAATCCGGTCGTCGAAAGAATTGGAGCAACGCAGCAGGTGCGGGTCATCGCGACGTACGAAGACGGCAACACGCGTGATGTGACTCGCGAAGCATTTGTCGATAGCAACGACACGGATATTATTCAAACGGACTCGCACCACAATGGGTTGATGCATGCATTGCGACGGGGTGAGGCGGCCTTGCTGATTCGATACGAAGGCGCCTACGCGTCCACGATATTGACCGTGATGGGTGATCGTGATGGCTTTGTTTGGCAGGAACCTGAGAGCTATAACCAAATTGATGAGTTCGTGTCGAGCAAGCTGCGGCGTACAAAGACGCTTGCCGCACCTACGTGCGATGACTACACCTTCCTGCGTCGCACTTATCTTGACCTGACCGGACTGCCTCCCACCCCCGATGTGATTCGAGGATTCGTCGGTGACAACTCGAATACGACAGTCGATCGGGCGAAACGCGCCGAATTGATCGATGACCTGATCGGCAGCGACGAATTCGTCGAACATTGGACCAACAAATGGGCCGATTTACTGCAGGTGAATGGAAAGTTTCTTGGTCGCGACGGTGCAGTGGCCGTGCGAAGTTGGATTCGCCAGCACGTGGACGCCAATACACCCTACGATCAATTTGTGCGTGAGATTCTCACTGCCCAAGGATCGACTCAAGACAATCCGGCCGCCGCTTACTTTAAGATTCTTCGCAGCCCGCAGGAGTCACTCGAAAACACGACGCACCTGTTTTTGGCCACGCGGTTCAATTGCAACAAATGCCACGATCATCCTTTCGAACGTTGGACACAGGATCAGTACTACCAGCTGGGGGCATTTTTTGCACAGGTTGGGCGCAAAGCCGATCCTCGAGTGGGAGACAAACAGATTGGCAGTACGCAGGTCGAAGCCGGCAAGCCGTTACACGAAATCGTCTACGACCTGACCGAAGGCGAGCTGCAACATGATCGCACGGGCGAGTTGACGCCACCCGAGTTCCCGTTCGAATGCGACTTCGAAGAGCCGGCGGATCAGTCACGCCGATCTCGTCTCGCCGCATGGACCACATCACCCGACAACGTCTACTTCGCGCGAAGCTACGTCAACCGGCTGTGGGGCTATTTGACAGGACGCGGTATCATCGAACCCATTGACGATATTCGAGCCGGAAACCCACCTTCCAACCCAGAATTGCTCGATTATTTGACGCGCGAGTTTATCGAATCCAACTTTGACACGCGACACATTTTGCGATTGATCTCCAATTCCCGGACTTACCAGCTGTCCGTCGAATCGAATCGGTGGAACGTAGACGACACGATTAACTATTCTCATGCCATTCCCCGACGGTTGCCCGCGGAAACGCTGTACGACGCGATCCACGTGACCACCGGTGCGAGATCAAAGTTCCCGGACTTGCCCGAGGGCACGCGCGCCGCCGCGCTGCCTGACGCCGGAATCAAATTGCCTGACGGATTCTTAGGGAAGTTCGGTCGACCCGCCCGAGAAAGTGCCTGTGAATGCGAGCGAAGCAGTGGCATGCAATTGGGCCCTGTGATTGCACTGATCAGCGGACCAACGCTCGGCGATGCGATCAGCGACGAAAAGAATGAAATTGTTCGGCTCGCCAACGAAACTGCTGAAAACTCCGATTTAATCGGCCAGCTCTATCTGCGTTTACTTAACCGGCCCGCATCAGCTTCGGAAATCGAAGCGTCGCAAGCCATTTTTGTCGATGTCACCGACGACCATGATCAAGTGACTGCGGCATTGCGGAAGTACGAAGCCGAGTCTGCCCCGCGGCTAGAAAAACAAAAACAGGCACGCGCGGCGCAACTTGCCGAAGCCAAGCATGCACTTGCCGACTACGAAAAGAACCTGGCTCCGAAACTGGCCAAACGGGAGGACGAGCGGTCCGAAATGGTATCTCGATTGGATGCGGAGATTGCTGACCGTCTTGAGCAACTAGAAACCGATCTGGCCAACTGGGAGGACGAACGGCGCAGCGGCAGCCGCTGGACTCCGGTTGATCCAGTCAACATGGTGTCCAGCAACAATTCTCCGTTAACGCGAGAAGCAGATCTGAGAATCTACGGCGCCCCACGCGGCAACGATGCGACATACAACATCGTCGCTAAGGCACCGCTGCCGAACATCACTGGAATTCGCATTGACGCAATTGCCGACAAAAAGCGCCTTCGTAAGGGAGGTCCCGGAAACGGCTTCGATGGCAACTACATTCTGACAGAATTCGAGGCCGCCTATGCCGCTCAAGTCATCGCTCCTCCGGTTCGCTTCCAGGCGTGGGACTTCGCTTCGGATTCTAACGGCTGGACTTCACTGGTTGATTGCGAACTTAGTCATGACGACGGCGTTTTGACGGTTACGTCCAAATCGGACACACCGTCGATGTTGGCTGACGTCGATGCTCCGGCCGGTAAGCTTGCGCTCGAGCTTGTTGCCGACGTGGACCAGTACGCGACGATCGAGGTCCTTTGGAGGACCGAAAAGAATACCGATTTCAGTCACGACCGAAAGGCCAAACTGCGTGTTGTCGAGGGGGGCAAGAAGTTTCGGCGTTATGTGATCTATTTCGAAGCCGCTTCGCCGATTACGGGCTTACGCATCGACGCCGACGATCGCGACAGTACGATGCGTATCGATTCGATGGCACTGGTACAACTTGAGGCTCCTGTCTTTGCGGGCTTCGGGTTCCGCACTGCTCAAGCTGACTTCAGTGAGGACGGTTACCACGTCAGTTCAGCGATCGACGGCAAAACGCCCAACGTTGCCAACGGTTGGGGCATCGCGCCGCAGGTGAATCGAGATCATGCTGCGATCTTCGCCACGGACCAGCCAATTGGCGACGGCCACGGTCTTTTGCAAATTACGATGAAGCACTTCTACAAGAGCAAGGAACATCAAATCGGGTTGTTCCGTCTGTCGGTGACAAGCGACACGCGTCCCATTTCCTTCGGACTGCCGACAGACATCGGACGCATCGTGGACGTGTTGCCGGAACAAAGAACCGACCAACAACGCAAGCAACTGATGGCATACGTACATCTCCAAGACGATCGCCTGCGAGAAAAGCAAGATTTACTCGAGGAAGCAAAAAAGCCGCTTCCGCCAGACGAACGATTCGAGATATTAAAGTCCGAAGTCGCCCAACTCAGCGAACCAGTACCGCCAGATGCGAAGCTAACGCGATTGCGTCGGGCGGTCGAGCTCAGCGAAAAACAGCTCGCCAGCCGACGGCTAACAGCAGCACAAGATCTTGCGTGGGCGCTGATGAACAGCCCCGCGTTTTTGTACAACCATTGAAAAAAACCGCTGATCGACGCCATTAGAGTTCATTAGCGGTTAGCAGAAACAACCTTAACTCTCAAAACGAGGTAAACCATGTTTCGCATCACAGGACCCATTGCGAAAGACCTTTGCGATCCGCATCTACGTCCGTCACGCCGCGACGTGATTCGCGTCGGCGGCGCTGGCATGCTGGGACTCTCGCTGCCAAACTTGCTCCAGCTCCAAGCGCAAGCGAACACGGCTGGCGGTGGACCTGGATGGGGCAAAGCAAAACGAGTTTTGATGGTGTATCTGCAGGGAGGCCCTAGCCACTTGGATCTGTGGGACCCGAAAGAAAACGTGCCGGACAACGTTCGCAGTGCGTTCAATCCAATCTCTACCAAACTGCCCGGTGTCAAATACACGGAGATTTTGCCAAAGTTGGCCGACTTGAACGACCGGTTTACCATGATTCGGTCGATGGGCTACACGCCGAACGGACTGTTCAATCACACGGCGGCGATCTACCAAATGATGACGGGCTACACGACTGACAAAGTCAGTCCGTCCGGCCAGCTAGAGCCGCCGAGCCCCAAAGACTTTCCGAACTTCGGCTCGAACATCGTCCGACTGCAACCGACCGATGACCCGATGCTGCCGTTCGTAATGTTGCCTCGGCCGCTGCAAGAAAGCAATGTCGTCGGTAAAGGAGGCACCGCCGGTTTTCTGGGCAAGACGTTCGATCCCTACACACTTTATCCCGAAGGCGACGATTTGGACATGAACAAGATGGATCGCATCAAGATTGACGATCTCTCGATGCGCCCCGATATCTTTTCCGCGCGCCTAGAACGACGCGCTCGGCTGTTGGACGTCGTCAAGCGGCAGATGCCAAAGATCGAAAAGGCGGTAGCCGGCGAAAAGCTTGACCAGTACTACGACCGCGCGCTGAACCTAATCATCTCTGGTCGAGCTCGGGATGCGTTTGACTTGTCGCAAGAGCCCACGAAGCTGCGTGAGAAGTACGGTAAGACGACGTTCGGTCAGAGCTGCCTGCTGGCGCGGCGATTACTCGAAGCGGGAACGCGCGTTGTCGAGGTGATCTGGCCCAAGGTCGCAAACTCTGGAGAGCATTCATGGGACCATCACCAGGACCTTACTAAGAGAATGAAAAACGAATCCGGCCCGATGTTGGATACTGGTTTGGCATCGCTGATCGCTGATATGGACGAGCGCGGCATGCTGGAAGACACGCTCGTGATCGTCGTCGGCGAGTTCGGTCGCAGCCCGCAGAAGGGGGTTAGCACCTCGGGCAACAACAACAGCGCTGACGGGCGAGACCATTGGCCGTATTGCTACACCTCGATCATCGCAGGTGCTGGTATTAAACGTGGATTCGTCTATGGCAAGAGCGACCGCACGGCATCGGCGCCACTGGAGGACGCAGTACATCCCAGCGAACTACTGGCAACCATTTATCACGCGGTTGGCATCAGTCCCGAAACGATGGTCATGAATCATCTGAATCAACCACGCGAACTCGTTAAGGCCAATCCGATCACAGCATTGTTTTCATGATTTTCGAGTGCGGTATTCCGGTGCCGCGTTGGTCTCTGCTTAGATTCAAGCCGACCTCAAGCATTTGACCAAGTACAACGCAAAGACAAGTGATTCAGGTAATCACTCTCCACAGAAAGAGGAACTCAATGGCTTGCATAACCATCACGGGTGCGCGCGGCAATCTTGGTTGGAAGCTGCTATGTCATTTCGTGGAACTCCCCGACGTGACAAAAGTATTTGGCCTTAGCCGAGGACTGCCGACTGATGCACAACTCAGCGAATTGCGCTCACTCAAAGGCAGCGATAAAGCCGAGTTCGGCCAGTGTGACTTGACCGACTTCGACGACGTTCGCTGGCGGCAGGCGATCGAGCAGTCCGACGCGGTCGTCCACTTGGCCGCGCAAAATCCCTTTCCGGAGGCGACTTGGGATGACGCAACCCAATCATTTGACATGACACTGAACGTTGCCCTTGCAGCCGTTGATGCAGGTGTGAGACGATTCGTGTTTACATCGTCGAATCATGTGATGGGTCGGTACAAGGATGCACCGTTAGCTGACACGATTGGACCGGGCCAGCTGACAACGCGGTTAGAGCACGGTGTCGGTACGGTTTGGCATACAGGCATAACGCCCCTGGACTCGACCGTCTACGCGGCAGTTAAAAGCGCCGGCGAACGACTGTGTCGTTCCCTCGCGATCCGCTCGAAAGGAAAAACGACGTTTGTCTGCACGCGCATCGGTTGGTGTCAGCCAGGAGAGAACTCTCCAACCACGCTCTCGGGCGCCGGAACACCGACGAAGGAATCGTCGAACGAAGCCACGTCCGACCTGGATTTGGCAAAGAGCGACCGCTGGTTCAAAATGATGTGGTTGTCAAACAGTGACTTCAATCAGCTACACGAGAAGGCAATCTTCGCAGACAGCGCCCTCTGGCCCGAGCTGTGCGTCGTCGTGAACGGTATGAGTGACAACAAGGAGATGCCGTGGAGCTTAGAAGAGGCTCGTGACTGGCTGGGATACGATCCGGTTGACGGAATCGTTGTAGGCCAAGTTGACGCCGCGCATGCAACGAGTGTCAATCGACCCCACGGATCGGCATCGCAACGGGGCGACATGAAGCAGACTCTTAGATAACCGTCTACCGCAAGGGACCGAACTTGTGCATCTAGCAAGGTTGCGAATTCTCGCTATCGTGTTCTTTGTTTCCGCAGCGACCTGTTGCGCCGACTCCACTGAGGTTTTCGAGAATCAGACGGCTCTCAAAGACTGGTGACAATTGGGGTTCGCGAAGGTAATAACCACCTCCAACTCTCTTTTCGATCAGTCCAACACCCTGCGCGGCAAGCTCAATTAAGACAGCGTCAATCTTGGGTCTACCGACGGTGAACTTGCCCGCTAGCTTCTCTATATTAAGTCGTTCCCGGCGGGCCGTAGTTGCTGCGAGGCGATAGAGGTGACAACGGACTTCATCGACCAGACTTGGGTTACCGTCATTATCCGATTGGCCATCGGTGTCCGGCTTTGGTGATTCTTCTTTGGACATTCGACTCTCCTTAGAAATCAAAAGTCAACTTACGTCGTCACGTGCAGTGCGAGAGCGCCTATTGGGAGGTGAACTTGGGCCCGCAACCGGTAGCCCGCAACGCATTTTGCCGTCCATACTGCGATCATGGCGCATCAACGAATTGTCTCGTGTGAGTACGCACGTCGCAACACACTGAGGACGCAAACAAGCTGTACCGGTGGTGGGGAGATCCTCGGTTGGCGAGGAGGTGGCCGTCTTGCATCGTCGAATCGCGCGCCCAGTGCGGCGCATTTTTCATCGAAGTATAGAGCGGGCCGTCCATTTGTGCACGAAACTCGCTCCGAACATGCCAGAAGTCAGCGAGCGGACGAATGCGTCAGCCCACTTGCTTCATCACCTTTAGAGCCGAGTTGAGGTCCTGCTCGGCATAAATCTCGGTTGTCACGCTTGAATTGTGCCCCAACAGGATTCGAGCCGTTTCAATTCCGAATTGTGCTCGAATTCGCGTGGCAGCTGAATGGCGGAGCTGGTTGGGAGTCCAGCGGGGAATTCCGAGTCGGTCACATACTCGTTGAACAGCCTGGCAATAGCTTTCGTCGTCGTAGTGTGCGCGAATCTGCGTTCGGCTCACGGATTTTTCGTCTCGTCGTCGAGCAGCGACGACCTCTCTTGGAGAGAAGAGGTAGCAATCTTCTGGGCGATCAAGCCATGGCGACAGAATCGATTGGCACTTTGGACCAAGGGGAATCAACCGGACAATCCCAAGAATCTCAGTCTTGTGATGATATGGTAGGTATACCCACGTCCCATTGAGCTTGAGGCCTGAATCGATTCCGGTTTTGTCGATATCGGAGGGCCGCATGATGGTAACTTCGTCTGGACGCATGCCCGTAAGGGACTGCAGCGATACCATGGCTGCTATTTGGGGCGATGCCGCATCGATGACGGCTTTCACGCGCTCGTCAGAAACCGGACGGACTTTTACCGCTTCTTTGAGGCGAGCATCTCTTCCCTTGTGAACGCTTTCCACCGTGAGAAGCGCCTGATGAACTTCTACGTTTACGAGTTCCTCGGACACGGCCCAACGAAACATCCGCTTAATGATACCGATGTGGTCGTTGATGTAACGACGATTAGGACGCCTACCGTCGGCCACTCGAGCCAAAATCATCTCGTCTCGAACTATCTTGAGCTTCTTTGGTCCAAAGCCCACGGCACACGTACTTCCATAGAGTTTTCGGAGCGGCCGCAACGCGATTCGAATGTGGTATTGTCGCTCGGAAGGATTTCCTTCCTTATCGACGTAATATTTATCAACGCGTTCGGTCCAATAACGAAGGACCAATTCGTCAATCGTCAGCGCGTTGTTCTTTGGAACGGCTACGCCAGAGACTTGACGAGGTCCTTGGTACTTCTCCGCGATAATCCGAGCGTACTTTTCGCGGCTCTCGGGCGTGCCGTACTTACCGAGATATTTTTCGCGGCCGTCGATCGTGACGTATGCCTGGCCCGTTGCAGAATGCTTGCAATAAGACGGAACTTTTCGAGACTTGCCGGACATAAATGCGACTCCTTTTCCGTAGTGCTACGGAATTTACGAGCTCCAGAGTCGCACTGCCCGGCAGCGGGCAGGTTGCACAAAGAATGTGCCAGACAGGATTTAGGTTAAGTCGGGGCGACTGGATTTGAACCAGCGACCTCTGCGTCCCGAACGCAGCGCTCTTGTGCAGCGAAAACTACGTTTTCCTCTGTCTATATAGCATCTCACGGTGATGAACGGCCTTGTAAATCCGTTGCAAGTGTACGCATGCTTGTGCGGTAATTAGCGGTATTACTCACTAGCCACAGAAGCCAAAACAGTAATACCGTTTTGGAGCAAGCACTGACTTGGGGCCCCTGCCGAGTAATGGCACAACACTTGCGTCCTAGCAGCGCGGATTTACTCAGCAATCCCAAAGTTGAATGCTGTCATCGTGGTGAGAACTGTAGCACGAATCAGTCCATAAATCGTAAGTCTGCGTTGCCTCTGAGCGTCGCTCGGTCAATCGTTGAATACTGCTGCTTGGTTAGCCGCTTGGTAGGCGAAGGTGGCTGAGCGGCTGCCTCAGCGACGTGTGAGGAATCGCCTGGAAGCGACGGAGTAAGCCGACCGGTCACGATGTGATGTACTAGGTGAAAGAACTTGCGATCAGATTGCTTGCCGCATCGCCTACTGATTAATTGGGAATGGACTCAAGGGGAAATCCTCTTGAGGGATTCCATGACCATGCTGCGGAAAAGCTGATCGTCGTCCTTCAATGCTTCGGTCAGCGCCGGTATTGCGGTTTTCGCCTCCGGACCCATCCACCCTAGGCAACTGACGGCTGCCTCCCGAACAGCTAAATCGTCATCCTTCAGTGCTTTAGTCAGCGCCGGTATCGCCTGTGGGCCCATTAACCCACTCAGGCAATTGATGACCGCCAAGCGGACGTCAATATTCTCATCGTTCAATGCTTCGGTCAAGTCCGGTATCGCAGCCTTAGCCTCCGGCCCCATGCTGTCGAGGCAATCGATGACCGCCACGCGAACGTCAATATCGTCATCGTTCAATGACGCTGTCAGCGCCGGTATCGCAGCTTTCGCCTCCGGCCCCATGCTGCCGAGGGAATTGATGACCGCCACGCGGACGTCCGTGTTTGCATCGTTCAATGATTCTATCAGTGTCGGTATCGCAGCCTTGGCCTCCGGTCCCATGCTGCCCAGACAATCGATGACCGCCACGCGAACGTCCGTGTTCGCATCGTTCAATGATTCCGTTAGCGACGGTATCGCAGCCGTGGCCACCGGCCGCAGCAGTTTCAGAACGCCGGCCGCATCATGGCGCACAACCCAATGCTCATCCTTCATTGCTTCTATTATCGCCGGTATTGCAGCTTTCGCCTCCGATCCCATGCTGCCCAGGCAATGGATGGCCGCCACACGGACGTCATTATCCTCGTCGTTCAATGACACTGTCAGCGCCGGTATCGCCGCCGGCCCTATTTTCGAAAGGGCTCCCATTACTGTTCTGCGGACATCCTGATCCCGGTGCTTCATGTCTCCGATCAGAATCGGTATCGCACTCTCGGCCTCCGGCCCCATACTCCCAAGGGATACCGCGGCCGCCATACGGACTTTCTTGTTCTTATCCTTCAATGCTTCGATGAGAGCCGGTATTGCAGCCTTGGCTTTCAGACCCGTCAAGGAAACGGCTGCCTGGCGGCGGATTTCCCAACTCGGATTGTTCAATGCTTCGGTCATGGCCGGCGTTGCCTCCGCGCCGATCCTGCTTAGGCCATTCATGGCCGCCAAGCGAACAGCCTTGTTCTCATCTTTCAAGGCTTCTGTTAGTGCCGGTATTGCATCCTCGGCATCTGACCTTATCAAGAAAACGACTGCCTGATGGCGGATCTCCCAATCCAGATTATTCAAGGCTTCGGTCAATGCCGGAGTTGCCGCCGGGCCCATCCGGCGCAAGCCATTCATGGCTGCCGAGCGCACACCTTTGTTCTCGTCCTTTAAGGCTTCGGTTAGAGCCGGTATCGCCTCGGGCCCCCTGGATCGCAGAATGCTGATGGCCTTGATCCGCATCCGTGGGGGTCGGTCCGGATCTTTCACCACTTCGACTAGTGACGATGTCGACGACTTCATTCCAACCTGGCCGACGGATTCAGGACTGATCCAGCCAAGATGAACCAAAACTGCGCTTCCGATCGAGAGCACCACGGTGATTGCAACTCCGGCCCCCCCGGCCACAGCTGTGCCAACGATTTTGCCAACGATACCGGGTTTATTCTGCGATGAGCCAAGCGATTCAGACATGAATTTCGTATGCTCCTCGTTATTTTCGAGCCATGGACGCGAGCTGGCTTATACACGTCCGCCCCCCGGGAATGTGAAAATCAAGCCATCAATGAGATTAGCCCAGTCGACACATTAAGTAAACAGTATCAAGCCGCTAACTCGCGGCGGACCACCGCCCCTGCAAAACGATTCAAAGCGTTAATGCCACAAACCAAATAAATCTAACTGTGGCTCGCCCGCTGCTTCAACTGCTCGTACAGTCCTAGCTGATTGAGCAAGATGACCTTCAAGCCCTCGCGGATCACTTCCGAGTTTAAGGCTTGAGTGCTTAGCTCAGCTTGAGCCTCCATGCTCTCCATGACCGCGGCTAAAAATAGAAAAAGCATTGTTATCCTGAAATCGATTCACTTTGATTTCAATGACGGCGATCATTGAACAACAGTACGTTGGCGAGTATGTCGTGCAATGATCGTAATCAGGTCGCCAGGATAACCCTGGAGGATTCGCCGACCAGAGAAAGCAGGGCGGAAGCTTGGGCTTCTGATGAAATCACTGCGTAACACCGTCGAGCTAAACTAATCCCCAAGCCGCTGAGGTCACAAAAGTGAAGGACGGTTCCCTGCAAGCCACAGCGTAAAGTCAAAGGAAAGCGTCGCCGTGGTGAGTGTATCTAAGCAACGGTTCCCTGCAAGCCACAGCCGAATCACCTGCCATGAGAGTAGTCGGCTTGGCTTTAGTTGTTTCAAATCTAAACCTGAACTGTTCTGCAGGAATTGCAGGCCGATTCTAGTAGGTCATCTAGCGAGTCATAGGTGCCTCGCGGGTCACGACAAAGAGAGACGCCGGCAGAAAGTGAAGGCTGCCATGTTTTGCAATCGTACTCTTTACACTATTGCTCTCGCTCGTCCCGCGTTAGTTCTATGATTTGGCGTGTGATCGATGACCGATTTCAGGCTAATGGAGAAAAACGGTAGAATCGTAAGTGTGGTGAGGGGGCCGTTTCATCGAGTGAGCAAAGTCACTGGGGATTGGGGACAAGACGCGACCGAACTGTCCTCGTGGTGACAGGCATCTATCGTCACTCTTGTATGATCCGAGCTTCCCTCCCGTATCCGCAGAGGCATACATCCCCTACGTGCTCTGTATGCACCCTGCAGTAGGAGTCATAAAGCACTTATCTATAAATAGATATCCATAGATAAGGGTACGTTCCAGAGGGTGTATCGCCTACTAACTTCCGACTTGATTTCTAAATCAAGACCGTACGCTGTCTCGACTTCGCGAAGCTGCTTAGGATCAATATCCTTGTACTCATTGCGTCCGTTCGACTTGCTCGTTTTGAATCCATATTGCTTGAGAATTTCGGAAACCTTTCTCGGACTGATGCCATCGAATAAATCATCATGTGACATCTTGGCCTTGCTCAGCAACTCTCCGGCGGTAGATGACTTCCCAAGACGGAGGGATTTGAACCGAAACTACCCTCAACACACAATCGCTGCGTGGCTAGGTCATCGCGAGAGCATCGCCACCAAGCACGGCCTCAGGACCACGGACGATGATTTCCAAAAAGCTGCGGGAATCAAATTAGACGAGCAGCAACCCAATCGCCGAGCGAAGCAGCACCCCGCGGAATCAGGCGGCACGGAGTGCACAGCGCATAAAGAAACCCAGGCTTTACCTGGGCTAATTCCGCTGGATTCTGCTCAGTGCTTCCGCATGCCGAGTGAATCAGTGCCCCCTCAAGGACTCGAACCTTGAACCTACTGATTAAGAGTCAGTTGCTCTGCCAGTTGAGCTAAGGGGGCTGGCGTTTGCCGCAGAAACCGATCCAACAAGCTGCTGCCGCGACAAGCAATCCCCTATGTTACCGAGTCTCGCTGCGGCGACAAGTGGTCACCCCCCCCCTAGAAATCATCAGATTTCATGCGGGTCAGGAAATGGATTCTGTCTGTATGGTTCGCGCTATCCGATTTGCTTCAATCGCCCGACGCGATCGAAACAACCGGCATTCGGAGTCAGGTGGCCACGCGACCTAAAGCGTTGCTCGAGCACGCTGTTGCTCTGCCAAGGCGTAATTGACAAGCGTGTCAGCGAATGGCTCAAACGTTTTGATCGGCTCTCGCTCTACCGGCTCAACCAAATAGGTCAATGTCACCACGTCGCCGTTCGAGGCAAAGTGCGGACCGATTCCCGTGAATCCCAAGCCCTCTCCTTCTAAGGCCTGCCAGATGGAGGCCGTCATCGGACTGTCCACAGGCATCTCCACCACCACAACTTCGACATGAGATCGCTCGACGAGATCACGCACAGAACGACGGATGGTAGGGAGGCTATCCTCACCAAACTCGCCAACCCGAATCATCGCCATCTGCGCCCGCGGATTCAACTTCACGGAAAACGTACCGTGCTTTTCCGTCACTTCCGATCCCTGCTTGAACTCCACGGGGTAGCCCAAATTTCCGTAGATGGCAGCCACCATTTCCTGGTGTCTTTCCGGTACGCAGACCGTCCGTAATTCGGGCTCGATCAATCCATGAAAATAAACCACACAGCTCACCCGTTGCTTCAATTCTTGAGCAATGCCGCGAAATGACTCATTCTTAGGTGACACCGCCAAGGCCAATCCACACACATGGCCTCCATGATGTGCATTCGATTGCTGCGTGTAAGTATGTACCGTCACCGAATCGGCATACCAGCCTACCAATCCCAAGCTTCGCGCCTCTTCCTGTAACGCTGCTTTCATTCGATTCAATAAGCCGCGACCTCGATGGCGAGGATCCACTGCCGCCTGCCCCACTTCAGCAACCGGTCCCGCTTGATTCAGCTCGAGTGCACAATGCCCTGCTAATTGTCCATCCTCACCCGCTGCGACCATCGACAGCACACGATTCTTCGAATTAAGCGCCGCAATTCGATCGGGATAGTAAACGTCTTCATTGAAGTAGGTACCGCCATAGGTGCGGTAGATGAGCTGTGAAACTTGCAACGCTTCGTCCGCTTGCATTCTCCGCACATCATATTCCTGTTCCGGTGCAAGCGGTGCGTCATCGGACACTTTGGAGAGCTCGGCAGCATGCGAATCCTCGTCAACTGCCGAATCGTGCAGCCATTTCACAAACTGCAATGCCTTCCCCTGCGATCCAAAACCAATCCAATGCTTCTCATCCACAACCCCGGGCGTTTGCACAGCAAGAATTTCCGACAGTTTCCCATGCGCCTCATGCAACTGCTCCTCCAAGACCTCGATGTCCTGTGGCAAACCATAGTCGCGAACCGTCATCTCAAGTTTGCCCGAATCATGAGTAATCGCCAGAGAAATCTCCCCCTCTTCTCCTTCGAGGTAGGCATGCTCGATGGCATAATTGACGACGCGCAGCACAAGATCCTCAAGCTGCTTGACCTCAGCCTCGGCGAGTTCCGTTTGCCGAAGCGTCGTGCCAACAAAAGCAGAAACACTCGGAAGTACAGAAAGTTGATTGTTGAAACGTAATTCGAATTGCATCGTCGGGAAACCATTTCAATTTAGTCAAACAGAAAACCTTTTGTGCTCTAACCCAGGTGCCATCATTGCCAGGGTGGCGAACACAAAAGCTGCGGATATCGACCCAATCCACTCACGGTGCCGTTTGCCGGAGTCTTGCAAACCCTATCTCCAAACGTCTGAGCAGCCAATGTTCAAACGCCACCTAAACGCCCAGGGGGTGCAACCAAAATGGCAACCACTGACAGCTCTTATCGTGCAGCTAATTTTGTCAGTCGATGAGGCTTAGTCTACACAAATCCCAGTAAATGCCGATGCCCCTGACGCCAATGAACGAATCGCTTAGCAGACGATTTCACCTGAGGATCAATACAGATCGCTTGCCAGATTCCAGCGATGAGATTCGACGGCCATCGGAATTTAAGATGCGGCCCCAATATCAGGCGAAAAAATCTGTTACTTTAGTGGCCAGAATCCGCTTCGACTTGCGACCGTCTGTTGGCCTAAATCTCTTGTTATTCTGATGCTTCGACGTTGATCATCGCCGGGTGCAAGTAGAAGAGCCAACGCGACTAATTTTGGTACATGCCATCTAGCTGAGGCGAGTCCCATCAATCAATTTTCATTCCCCTGGAGTACTTATCCAATTTGCATGAGTCTCCGCGAAAGCACAATTAGAGATACCTGATATGGGAACGATCGTACTCTGGATCGTGATGGGCTGTGCAGTGCTGGGAGCGTTGGCGGCTATTCGCGATCCCAACCGTGGACTCGGACGGGAATTCATGCAAGGCCTGGAAAGCATCGGGCCTATCTTTTTGCCAGTAGCGGGAATCATGGCCTCGATTCCCTTTTTGATGATGGGCATCAAGGGACTGTTTGGCCCAATTTTCGGCCTCGTAGGCGCCGACCCAGCGATGGCCGCAACCACTTTCATTGCCGTCGACATGGGCGGATATCAGTTAGCCAAAGAACTCGCCAATCCAATTGACGCACAGTCAACCGGCAACTGGATTATGGCGATGATCGTTGGTTATATGGCGGGAGCGACAATCATCTTTTCCATTCCGGTTGGCTTAGCGATGCTAGAGCAGCGAGATCAAAAATACATGGCATTGGGAATCATGTCCGGTATTTTGAGTATTCCAATCGGCGTGGCAACTTCGTCGATCATTATCGCTCTACAAATGCCGCTCGTACGAGGCGAGATCTCGACGGCGGATCCCGCAAGTGCCGAACTGCTGCTGACCTTTCCTCAACTTGTGTTCAACTTGGTACCGTTAATACTTTTTGTCGTGTTGTTGGCATTGGGCCTACGATTCATCCCCGATGCAATGATCCGCATTTTCATGATCTTTGGCCGTGGCTTGGATGCTGCGATTAAATTGGTACTGGTGGCTACAATCGTGGAAACATTTACCGGAGTGTTTTCCGCAACCATCGGCTGGTGGGGCTTCAATCCAATCATCGAACACGACGGCGAGCTCGATGCATTAGAAATCGCCGGTTACATTGGGCTCATGCTCACCGGCGCGTTTCCCATGGTCTACTTGATCCAAAAGTTCCTCGCGCGTCCGATGGAATCAATTGGCCAACGCTTGGGTCTGGAAGGCGCCGGTGCGGCTGGATTACTGGCCACCTTGGCGAACATCTTGGCCATGTTTCGGTTGGTCAAAGACATGCGTCCCAAAGACAAAGTTTTGAACATCGCTTTTGCAGTCTGCGCAGCCTTCATGTTCGGTGACCATCTAGCCTTCACGGTGAATTTCCAACCCACCCTCGTATCACCTATCCTGCTTGGAAAATTGGCGGGCGGTTGCTGCGGCTTCGCGCTGGCCTATTGGTTAAGCGTTCCCAAAACAATCGAACTCGAACAGTTGGACAACGCTGAACAAACTCGCAAGTCCGACGAATCAGTGGACGCCGAACCTCCAACAATCGCCAAGGTGATGGATTCATCCAACCCAACCGAGTCATAATCGATGGCCCTCTATCCGCCCCCCACGACTTGCAGCAACGACAACCAAGTCTTCCTGCTCGGTCTCGACTTTGGGACGACCACCAGCAGTGCCATTGTTGCGCGTGCCAATGTATCCAGTCACGGCGTGACGGGACGGATGCATTTTGGAAACCCGCAGATTATCTTTCGGTCGGACCCCGTGTTCACGCCGTTCGTCCAGGATCGCATTGATGAACAGCAGCTCCAAGCACAGCTCGATGCTTGGCTAGACGCGAGTGGCATTCTGGCAAAACAGGTGTTCGCCGGCGCCTGCATGATCACCGGTTTGGCGGCAAAAACAACGAATGCGAACCAACTCGCCCGCCTAATTCAAAGACAGATCGGCGAGTCGTTGACCGCGACGGCCGGTGATCCGTCTCTCGAATCCTGGCTAGCCTTTATGGGCAACTGCTCGACGCTCAGCCGTCACCATTCCGACCTGACGATCATTAATCTGGATATTGGCGGGGGCACCACGAATCCGGCCATTGGCATCAATGGCGAGGTACTCGGCACGGCAAGCTACTTTATCGGCGCACGCCACTTCGAATTCATTCCAGGCACGTATCGGCTACGTCAGGTATCCCAGCACGGCGGGCAACTTCTTCGCCATCTTGGATTCGATGTTTCTCTTGGAGAACAGCTTGATGAGCAGCAAGTGAATCGAATTCTCGACTTCTACGTCACCGGCTTAGAAGCGATTGCCACCGGTTGCCAGGAATCCCTAAACTCTCCGGACGGTCGTCTAGTCGAACAAGTCCCATGGAATTTGCCCCCTGTCAGCGAGGATTGTGCCGTCACTTTTTCCGGTGGAGTCGGTGAGTTGATTTACCGGCACCGTGCGGGTGAATCGCTGCCGGAAACAACTCACTTCGGCGATCTAGGAATCGATCTCGCGAAACGAATCGTTGCTTCCTCGCGATTGTCTCGCAACCTTTCGTCACTCATCCCAGAGAATCTCGGACGGGCCACCGTATTTGGCTTAACGCTGCACAGCACCGAGTTGTCCGGCACAACTCTCTATCTGCCTGATCCAACGACACTTCCGTTGCGAGACCTTCCCGTGATCGCCTGCCTACGTATGGATGCTACGGCGGACGATATCAACCGTGTTTTGTCACTGGCAGTGAAAAACGCCCAAGGCGCCTGCATTCAGTTAGTCAATAATGATTTAAGATCACCAAAGCTTGCAGAAAACGGCTTGTCCAGGCTAAAACAAATGGGTGAACGGCTGGCAAAGGGCATGCTGAAACAAGATTTCCAACCCGCGCAGCCGCTCGTCATTCTGACACCCGACAATCAGGGACATGCAATCGGAAATTATGCCACCCAATGGCGAAAGTTACCGATCAACCTCATCGTGATCGACGAGGTCCCCACACGGGACGCCCAATTCGTCAACATTGGCCGAGCCCGACAAAACGTGATCCCAATCAGCTTTTATGGTCTGCGTTGAAACATTCCTTCCCATCCAGAAATCGAACCTCATGACGCAACGAAGCAACCTGCAGGAGATTCACGTACCGGTCCCGGCTACGGATGAGATTTACACCATCGTCCTGCTCGACCGCGATTACACTTTTCATGGTCTCAAACAGTTGCTGGGGGCCGCTGACGTTAGTAAAGCAGGAGATCGTTCAACAGGCCTCTGTGCTGAGAATGAGATCGCTCGCCAAGCCGCTCGCTCAATCCTCTCGTCGCTAACCCTGCAACACCTCTACGATCGACCGCTTGTTGACGACGAAGGTCGAACCGACTCGATCATGCGAGTCAATTACGATCTTAATTTGAAGACGTTTCAAGATATTGCCTCCAAGTCGCTGGGCCAATTGAAAGATCATTTATTAAACAGCTCGCCTGAAGAAATCAAACGTGTCGGTCGCGGCCTGACGGGAGTGATGGTCGCCGCCATCGTCAAGCTGCTAGATGTTCATGAAATGATCTATCTCAGCAAACAGATCAGACAACCGACGAAGGCTCGAACTCAAATTGGTCTGTCGGGCACTTTATCATCCCGTCTCCAGCCCAATCATCCTACCGACGATCTGAATGGCATCACGCTGCTGACGTATGTTGGTCTGAGCATGGGATCAGGCGACTGCCTACTGGGCCTGAATCCGTCCGTTGACACGGTAGACAACATCGACGCGCTATTGCGGCATCTCGACAAACTGCGTCGCGATACGGAAGCACCTACTCAAATTTGTGTCTTGTCGCATTTGAAGACACAGCTTGCCTGCTTGGAGCGAGGCGCACCGGTGGAAATCATTTTCCAAAGCTTAGCGGGTACCGATCGAACGCTGGTAGAGGAATTCGACGTCACGGTGGAATTGCTCGATCAAGCCCGAGAGGCCATGGCTCAACAGGGACCGCTACGAGATAGGGCCGAACAATTCATGTATTTCGAGACGGGCCAAGGATCCGAGTTTTCTTATGGCAAACACAACGGCATTGACATGACAACCTGTGAAGCGTTGTGTTACGGGCTCGCCCGTAGATACGACCCTTTCATGGTCAACAACGTCACCGGTTTCATCGGACCAGAAACCCATCTGGATAATTTCGAGATGATGATCTCAAACCTGCAAGATCATTGCATGGGAAAACTACTCGGCCTACCGATGGGGATGGCACCTTGCTACACGCTGCATTCTCGCATCACCAACGAGGGCCAGCAAATGGCAACTCAACTTCTAACGGCAGCAGGCTCCAACTATTTTATGGATGTTTATCTGGGCACCGACCGAATGCTGGCCTATTTTGACACGAGCGGTCACGATGACCAAACATTGCGCGAAGTGCACGATCTCCAACCGACCGACGAATTTCTGCAATGGGGTCTTCGCAAGGGCGTGTTCAAACAAGATCATCAAGGCAAGGTGACGCGGGGTACCAACTGGGGCAATCCCCGCATCTTCTGCGACTCGGATGCAGAGTTCCAACGGTTGCGAGAATCCGTCTCGGCGACCTATGGATTCGACAATGCGGGCCCCCGTCCGGCAAATCAGGTATCGCTTGAAGCACGAGCCAATCAGGCAGTTGCCCGTGAGGCCACCTACGCCGAGCTTCGAACCGACATCCTGAATGGCTGCGCCTATCGAGTCTTCGCAACAGCGGCCCCAAACAAGGTCGCACACCTGAACGACCCGTCACTTGGCGCACGACTCGAAGATACTTTGCGATCCAAGCTCACCCCAGAAGACAAAGATGTTCAGATAGTCGTCTCCGACGGTCTCAGCGCAGAGGCCATCCACGCCAATCTCCCTGATTTATTGGAAGTCGTTTTGGACGGATTACGTGCCCATCAGCTGAGTTTGGGTGAGCCGATCATTGCACCTTATGGTCGAGTGAAGCTTGCTGAATCGATCGGCAACGCATTGGAGCCACAGTTGGTGATTAACCTCATCGGAGAAAGGCCTGGCGGCGATGCCTTGGCGTCTCGCAGTATGTCGGCCTACCTGGCCTATCGACTTGCCGATGCCAAGATTCAAAAAGAGGCGGCTGAATACAGTGGAAATAGTGAGATTCAATATGAATTCACGCTCATCTCCAACATCTATTCGGCGGGACTTCCACCCATCGAGGCCGGCTCGCTCATCGTTGAAAAAGCGATTGAGATTCTGCAACACCAGGCAGCCGGCAATCGCTTAGAAAATCGTCTGCAACGTTAATTTACTCATGATGGCGCGGGCAGCAATCGGATCGACCTTACGATTCGTCATCCTCGTCCGTCGACATATCAAGTTGTCGCATCTTGCGGTAGAGATTAGATCGATGCAAACCAAGCCGCCGAGCGGCGTCACTCATGTTTCCACCGGTCGATTCAATATGCTTGCTAATATAGTCAGCTTGAAATTGCTTGGTTGCATCAGCAAGTGAAAGCTCAAGCGAAATGGGAGCTATCTCGCCTGTTCGTCCGGGTGAGATAATGAAAGCCAAATCCTCGACATCAATCCGATCTCCTTGTGTCAAGAAGGCCAAACGTTCCATCAAGTTGCGAAGTTCTCGCACGTTTCCCGGCCAAGCATGTTGTCGAAGTCGTTTGATTGCGGCATCCGTCAGAACAGGCGGTTGACGTCCGGCTCGCACGCAAAAATCTTGCAGAAAAAAGTCGGCCAGCAACACAATGTCATCGACCCGTTCTCGCAGCGGCGGCATTTGAACCGTGACAACGTTAAGTCGGAAAAACAAATCTTCTCGAAATCGGCGATCGCGAACCATCTCTCCCAAGTTTTGATTTGTGGCAGCCACCACACGCGTATCGGTTGGAATAGGAATTGAGCCCCCCACACGCACAACGACCTTTTCCTCCAACACTCGCAACAACTTTGCTTGTCCGCTAAGACTCAAGTCACCAATTTCATCCAGAAAGAGGGTGCCGCCTGAAGCCAACTCGAACTTACCCGCGCGCGGCTCGTGAGCGTCGGTAAAGGCTCCTTTCTCGTGACCAAACAGCTCGCTCTCCAATAAGGTTTCGGTCAGCGCGGCACAATTGACCGCGATGAAGGGCTCGTCGCGCCGCTTGCTCAAGTAATGCACCATCTGGCTGACGACTTCTTTTCCTGTACCATTTTCACCCAGAATCAACAGTGCCAAATCGGTGGCAGCGACACGTTGCACCGAATCTCGCAACTTCTGCACCGCCGGCGTCTCACCAATCAATTGAACGGAGTCGGCTGCTTGTTGAGCAATCTGCTTGCGACTTTCTAGCAACTGCTCGATATGTTGGCTGTTCTCCAAGGCAATCGCCGCATGCCCCGCAAGCTCAACCAATCCCGACTCGTCCTCCGGTGAAAAGTTGCCATCCTGCTTGTTGATCATTTCAAAGGCGCCGAGGATTTTGCCCTTGCGCCCTCGAAGCGGAACACACAGCAAGGTGCGGGTTTCAAAACCCAACTGCTGATCGACTTCACGATTGATGGCATTTCGAGTGTCATCTTGATCGACTCGACGTACCTCACCTGTTTGCACAACCTGCCCAACGATTCCCTCGTCATCGGGAATACGCAATTCACCATCATCAACACCCAAAGCAGGTCGCCCGACAAGCAGCTGTTGCGGTCGATCCCAAATAAAAATGCTGGCTCGTTCCGCCCCGAGAAGCCGCGTCGACGTTTCAGCCATCTGGCAGAGCAACGGTTCGGTTTCGAGATTTTGATTCCATTGGCCCGCGATTTCTAAAATGGCTTCCAAACGCTGTAAACGCCGTTGATTGCGATGTCGGGTCAGCAGCCGTTTTACGGAAGTTCCGATCGTGGCAGCCAGCATGTCAAAGCGCAACCGCGTAGCATCGGGAGTCTCGGCTTGAAATTGGGCCACCAATAATTCGCCCGTTGAGGGACGAACCTGAAGCGGGGCAGCCAACCAGGGAGCCTGCAGCCTGACTTCTTCAGAATCGAGTGCGTCGCCCAATAAAATCGTCGGCAAAGAGCCGGTCAGGCCACCCGTCTCCCTTAAAGTTTGCCAATGTCCCTGTTGGGCATCAACGACCGCCACGTAGCTCGCCGAAAGATGCTCTGCGACGCGTGGCAGCGCATAATCTAGAAATCCGTCTAGGTCCACGTACTGAGCCTGTTCAACGAGAATCTCGAGTGCGAAGGGGTAATCTTCCGGGAACGACTGAATTCGCCGAATTTCGTTGCTCAGCTCCATGCTGCTGCCGAATGTCCTGGGTTGATTCGAGAGGGCGACTCGCATTCGCGAGAAACCGCCATCATAGGCGATCCGGGCGCTGCCGACAAAGGATCCTGACGTCTCAACCCATAACTCGCTGGTAGGGCAATAGACAGGGAGTCCCAGACCGATATCCTCTTACTTGGCGTTCGCACTTACAATGAGGGCCTCGGCGAGATCACGAAGTCCACTCGACGAAGCACCGACGACCGGAAACCGCCCCGCGTTAGCGACCTGTAACCGGTCCAAACACACGACAAGGGAGATGAAAGTTATGGGATTGTTCGACGGCAAAAAAGGCTTGATTCTGGGTGTGGCCAATGACCACTCAATCGCCTGGGCAATCGCTCAACAAATTATGGAACAAGGCGGTGAGTGTGGATTTACCCACCTGCCCGATCGACCTGACGACGAACGCAAACGTAATCAAAGACGAGTCAAACTGCTGACAGACAAAAACGAGCAAGCAAAATTCCTGGTGCCGCTCGACGTTCAAAATGATGAAAACATCCGTGAAGTCATGGGAGTTGCCGCCGAACACTTTGGAAAAATCGACTTTTTATTGCACTCCATTGCGTTTGCCGATCGTGACGACTTGAATCGAGATACGGTCGAAACAAGCCGTGAGGGCTTCAAGATGGCGATGGACATCAGCGCCTACAGCCTGATTGCCGTCTGCAATGCTGCACGGGAAATCATGAGTGATAACGGAGCCATCGCGGCAATGACCTACTTCGGTGGTGAGAAAGCCGTACCGGGATACAACGTAATGGGAATCTGCAAAGCCGCGCTCGACGCCAGCGTTCGCTACCTGGCTTTCGATCTGGGGCCTCGAAACATTCGCGTCAATGCATTGAGCGCCGGCCCCGTTCGCACACTGGCCGGTCGTGCGGCTGGCGTCGACGAGATGCTTTCTCTCTACTCTCATATGGCGCCTCTGGGCCGGAACATCACCCACGAGGAAGTTGGAAAAGCCGGCTGCTACCTGCTGTCCTCCATGTCCGGCGGCATCACGGGCGAAATCCTACACGTCGACGGCGGATACAATATCATGGGATCCCCCGGCCGGTTACTCGATCAACTGCAAGAAAACTAATCCTCCCAGTGCGCCGTAACCGGGCACACTGCAAACCGGGCACACTGCAAACCGGGCACAGCAGATTTTGGCGACGGCCCAGCGACGACAAAGATAACCTGCCGATGCATCAACCAACACCAATCGCTGTGGCAGTCGTTGAACACCAAGATCATTTCTTGATCGGCTTGCGCCCCGCCGATGTTGCCTTGGCCGGCTACTGGGAATTCCCGGGCGGAAAGATACACGCCGACGAATCCCCCGAACAGGCAGCGATTCGTGAATGTCGAGAGGAAACGGAGATCAACGTCAAGATCATCGCACGCTACCCAACGGCAAACCACCAATACCCTCACGCTGCCGTGCAACTTCATTTCTTTCGCTGCTCTCCTCTCCCGGTCGAGAACAGCTCCGCAGGGCCACCGTCTCCGTTAGCACCCTTCCGCTGGGTCGCGAGACAAGAGCTGTCCAGTTATCAGTTCCCCGCCGCCAACAGCGAACTACTGAAGCGTTTAAGCCAGTCAGCATCGGGTCATTCTCACTGAGGCGATCGGACGCGTTTTCCCGTGTGCCGGCAACGGTGGCATTGCCTGCGTTTGCGAATCGACCGCCGAACTGGCTCCACGATATTTCGTCAAAATTCCAGGTTGAGTTTGCGGTATTTGCGGTAAAAGCGCTCTAGGTGACAGTGAACGAATCGTCTACTCTTCGCTCGCAAAGTTTTGACTTGAAAGATTTACAAGAGTCGCTAGTCAAACGGTCCGGAAGGCAAGGCTAAATCACTTAGTAAACGTCCAGATGCTACCTGCGAGATAAGCACCGCAAAAAACACCCATAAAACGACACGGTGTTTGCTGAGAATCTCGTCTACTCGTCGTGCCACCGCAAGGATGCGGAAACCGAGGCAAACATCACCATGGAGGGATCCAAGAGCATGGATGCTCGCTGTCTTCTCTTACTGATCGCGATTCTCCCCGCAATGGGAGCTAGTGCTCGCACTCGCAATTTTGTCGTCACCGCGCCAACTCAAGCGCTGGCGAACGAAATTGCTCAAGCCGCAGAGACATTCCGTCGCGACCTCGCCTTGGAGTGGCTGGAGACCGAATTACCCGCTTGGCGTCAGCCCTGTCCGTTGGTTGCGAAAGTCAATCCGCAACTGGGTGCAGGTGGGCGAACCAGCTTCATGTTCGAACAACGGGTCCCCTTTGGCTGGGACATGGAAGTCCAAGGATCGCGCGAAAGAATTCTCGATTCCGTGCTTCCGCATGAAGTCACCCATACAGTTTTTGCAACACACTTTGGCCGACCGTTACCTCGCTGGGCGGACGAAGGTGCCTGCACGACAGTGGAACACCATCAAGAAAGACGAAAGCAGGAAATGTGGTTAATCCGCTTTTTGAAGTCGGAGCGAGGCATTCCGTTTAACCACATGTTTGCAATGACGGAATATCCGGGAGATATCATGCCGCTGTATTCCCAGGGCTACTCGGTCGCTCGCTATTTGATCGCCCAAGGTGGAAAACCTAAATTCGTCAAGTTTGTGGGGCGAGGGATGGACACCGGAAACTGGGTTTCGTCAGTCAAGGAGTTCTATGGTTTCAAATCACTGGGTGAACTGCAAGTCACCTGGGTCGAGTGGGTCAAGCAAGGCAGCCCGCGCACCATTCCGGTCGCGGACACACCGGTAACGCTGGCCTCAAATCAGAATTCGATTCCCCCAGTGGGCGAGCCCCAATTGAATCAACCAACACCCATCGCCCAAGCACCTCGACCGTTAATTGATAAACGCTCAGAGAATCTTTTGGCTCGCAACGAATCCCGCACCTTACCCGCGGCGTCGAGGGGAAGTTGGTACGCTCGAAAACCACAAGAAGAGCCTGTCAATTCAGGCAGGCGGGATTCGATGAAGGCGTCCCCACGAGCGGACCAACCAACGCGAGCCCATGCGCCAGCCTCCTCGCCGGCGAAGAATCGATTGGCACCGATCTATCATGATCCGCGGCCCGGTGGCCAACGCTGGCGTTGAGCTCCCAACAGGCAGGCAACTCGGCCGTTTTCTAGCATGAACGGCTGCTGAAAATCATTTCGCAGCTTTCTTCATTGACCGATGTCGGTAAACCAAAATCGCGTCAAGTGAAAGAAAACGGGAGCTGCGAAGCATAACGAATCAATTCGATCCAGGATACCGGCATGCCCTTCGACCAGCGTGCCATAATCTTTCACGCCTCGATCGCGTTTGATGGCCGACATCGTCATCCCGCCGGCAAATCCCATCACGGCAGTAATCATTGCCATGAACGCCGATTCCCAGGGATTGAATGGCGTCACAAAGTAGAGCACCGCCCCAATCAGCGTGGTCGTCAACGTGCCGCCGAAGAATCCTTCCCAAGTTCGGCTTGAATTAATCGCGGGTGCGATCGGTCGTTTGCCAAGATAACGGCTCCAAACGTACTGCATTGCGTCGCCGATCTGGACAATCAGAATCAAATAGAGCAGCACACCGGCACGACTGCCCTGCCAAATTTCGACGCTATCCAGCGATCCATTCGTCGGACGATAATCGAGATAGAGTAAGGCGGGCGCGTAACTCAGCGCGTAGACACAAATCAGAATGCCGGCTTGAATCTTAGCAGCCCGTTCCAAGAACCGTTTGTAGTCGCCTGCCAAAGCAATACGTGCGGGAATGAATAGATAAACATAGACTGGAATCACAATACTATAGAGACCATAAAACTCGTTTCCTCGAGCCACCAAGATGTACTGCAACGGCGCAAACAGAAAGAAAATCCAGAACAGCGTACGATGATCACCCATCCGTGTTGGTGTCAGCGTGATAAACTCACGCAAAGCCCAGAATGAGATCAAGAAAAACAACACGACGGTCGCGGTGGGACCCAGCAAAATTGCGGCCGTAAGGATGACAAACATCAGCCACCAGGCGCGCACACGAGAGTTGAATGCCTGCACAATCGCCGGATTGACGGTTGCATCGGGCTGTCGACGAATGATCAGGCCAATTAGATAGGTCGCCCCCAGCACGACAAGCACAACCGCCAATAGAATGGCCGTTGGTTTCTGGATCCAGGGCTCGCCAGCCCAGGCCAAAAGACTCGTCAATGTCGGTTGAATCGTCTGCATTCCGTCTTAGATTTCCTTCAACCGTCGCACAGCGCTTTGAGCTCGTTGCAAAAAGTCGATTTTCGATTCACCTTTCTCCAACCAAATCGGCGGACCGAAGGTGATACAGCTTAACAGGGGCACGGGCAAAAACTCACCACGTGGCAAAACTCGATTCATGTTGTCGATGTGCACCGGAACCAATTCAAGATCCGGTCGTTTCTTGCTGAGATAATAAAGCCCACTTTTAAATTCGCCTAGCTCTCCCGAGGTATTGCGACCGCCCTCCGGAAAAACGATCAGTGAATACTCGTCTCCAGCTTCCCGTATCATCAAATCAACCGGACTGCGATGAACCTTAATTTCTTTACGGTCGATCAAAAGGGCGTTGAACGAGCGGGCCAAATAACGGCGCACGATGCTCTTTTCCCAATAGTCCTTGGCCGCCACCGGTCGGGTTACGCGTCGCACGTTCGAGGGTAGTGAAGCCCAAACCACCAACACATCGAGATGACTTGTATGGTTCGCAAAATAAACGCGTTGACAAGTGTCGGGATGACTGTCCACCCAGCGCGCACTCGCGCCACTCAACAGCTTCGCAACCCATGACAAAACTTCGACCGTCACTCGCATGGCAATACCGCGAAAAGCCCCGAGAACCTAGTTGCACTCACACGGCACCGTTGCCAGTCCACGCCCTCCATCCTATATCGTATCGATTCCCAAAGTTTGTTCCTACTCCCCGATCACGGTTCTTGCATCCCAGAATCAGTCCAAATCGTCCGAAACGCAATCGTTCAGACCGCTGTCCGCCACTCTTTCGGTCATCCCAATCCACAAGGGCAACGCAACCGCCACCAGACGAACCCACTCACATCAGGGTGTTGCGGCACAGATTCCGAAAGAATTAAGCCGGCTTTCCTGCTGCCGGGGAGGCCCTCCGGATTGCTTCCGATGATAGACCTCCAAAATTAGATGCTGATAGGCTCGCACCATCCGATCCACCGAATGATGTGCGATGATTTCCTGGCGTCCTAAAGCGCCGACGCGATGGGCTAACGCTCCGTCTTGGATCAACTCAACAGCAAAATCGGCCAGTTGCCCAACGTCGCCCGGCGGGGCCAAAAATCCCGTAACTCCATTTTTCACCCATGCGGAACTGCGATCAAGCGGCGCGGCGACAACAGGAATTTGGATCGAAAGGGCTGCCAAGATTTCAACGGAATCCCCTGCCCGATCTGAGCTCCAAAGAAACACATTGAGGGATGAAAGGAGATGAGCAATGTCTGCCCGATCCCCCAAAAAATGGACCCGTTCCGCCAGTTGCAGTCGCGCCGAAAACACCTTCAGACGTTCAGCCTCTGGACCATCGCCCACGACGAGAAAATGAGTTGTGGGAATTTCATCGAGAATCCGTCTCGCGACCTCCAGAAAGAGTCGATGTTTTTTTTCTGGTCGCAACGGGGCGACCATTCCACAAACGGCTGATTCAAGAGGTATGCCAAGCTGTTGACGAACGGCAAACGGCGCTTTCGGATCGAAGACAAACTTCTGCGGATCAATCCCCAAAGGAATGACCCGAATCTTTTCCTTTGCGAAGTGCTTTCGTTCCCGCAGGAAGTTGCTTTGAGCCGCCGAAGTCACGACAACCACGTCTGTCCAAGCTGCCAGCAAACGATTCACGACAGTCGACCTATCCGCCAGATCCAGCACGGATAAGACCACAGGAACACCTGACAACTTGGCAGCCAAGTAGGCCCAAAACATGCTGTCACCCGTACCAACCGTCATGACAACATCCACACGATTACGCATCTGCCGCACCAAACGCGGCAAGACGCGAAGATCACAGGGGTAAGAGGACAGACCACCATTCACCTGAAATCGATCCGCTATTTGTTCTCCCCATGCCCCCGGTTCCCTCAAACAACAAAGCTGTGGAATGAAACGCATGATGTCCATCCGTTGCATCAGACTGGAGACCAAATGTGTCGCCATCCCTTCGGGCCAATCAGTCAACAGACACATCACACGTAACGGTTCATCTCCAGCAACACCCGAGGCTTCCTGAGATTGAAATGGACTCGATCGACGCCTGCTTACCTGATCAACCAAAGCGTGATTTTCTAACGGCCCATCATGATCGATTGTCACCTTGTCTTTCCGCATCGCAAATTCCCCTCGACAGCTTTTTTTCGGGTTTGCGTTGATCTGTCATTGTGAGAAACAGAAATCCAGCAAGGGACTGGCCATTATTCGGACAAAGCGATTTCCGAGACGTTACTTTCTCGTCTGCTGTGGCCAGCAGTGCTGATCGGCGCGCCCCGTGTGAGGCAGAGAGGTTCAGCGAGCCATCGGGTTCTCCGAGATCGTCGTACCGGATACCTCGGTAAACGGAATCCGGCCCACAAAGTTTTCGGTCGGCAGCGGTTCGACAACCCCAACCGGTCGCGGATCAACCGTCATCCGCTTGCGGAATCGAATCATATCTTTGTCAGCCTGAATCCGCTGCAAGTGGAACTCATCATCCCCTGGAAAATTGCAACCGCCATAAGCCGAGACAACGCCCGCATATCCGGCCTCGCGAGCCACGCGAAAAGCCGTTGCGGTCAGATTGTCCAGATGCCCGTATGGAAATGCGAAATAGTTGATTCGTTGTTCAACCAGCTCCTCTAATTCGCGGCCCGCGGTCACGATCTCATCAATCAAGACTGCCGGATCCTTGATCTTTCGTAGATCAACGTGAGTTCGGGAGTGGGCGCCGATCTCGATCCCATCAGCTGCCATCTTTTTAAGCTGCTGCACCGAATTCGGCTCAAGCGGAAACCCTCTTCGAACATCGTGCGGGAAGGCCAAACAAAAGAGCACAAAGTCTAAAGCAACAAAGTAAGTGCATGGAATCTTGCGTTCGACCAGCAGCGGAATTGCGTAGTGGCAATTATCTGAATAGCCATCGTCAAAGGTAATGCAAACAGCCGGTCGATCGTTCCTACCCACACGAATTCGATACTGGGCTTCGTGTAAGGAAATCAGATCGCAACGCTCCTGCAACCAATCAAGCTGCCGTTCGAAAAGTGAAGGCGATACGGTTCGCTCGTCCGGAAAGCTATTGGCCACTCGATGATAAGACAATACACAGATCGGAGCCAAATCTTGCTCGCAGACGTGCCGATTGGCCGACTCGCGCCACGGTAATGTTTGGTAGTAACTCGCCGCATCGGCAAATCGTTTCCAATCCATAACAGAAATCCAACCACGATTAAGTCGATGATCTAGCTATTGAAAAGTGTAGCCTGAAGTTACCGCTGAAGCTCCCATTAATCCGTTGCTCCAATCGACCAACACGAATCTCTCGCACGGTCCACTCGCGTTAACCGTCAAGATCGATTGCGGGAAGATCCCAGCCCGTTGCTGGCCGTTTTTCATGAAGTGACTGAAACTCCTGCCAGCAGCCAACCGTCCAATCATCAGGACACAAACCCTCGGACGGGTCACGCAAACGGGGCTCTTCGCCCTGGCAAGTGGCAACCCAACCCCGACCCGCACCTGCCCTCGCCAACTGACAGAAAGCCGCTCGTCAACCGTCGAAAAGGAGCATCAGGAGACGACGACAAGCACCACATCTGCTACATTGAGCGACTCGCGCCACCCGGCAAACGACTTGCCCAAGGGCCCCCCAGGAGCTGACGTGCCCGTGCCCCGCTTAAACGCCATCTACAATCGCGATTGCATCAAAGGCTTAAGAGAAATCGACGACCAGTCCGTCCATCTGGCTTTTGCCGATCCGCCATTCAATATTGGTTACGATTACGACAAATATGACGATCGTCGCCAAAGCCAGGATTACCTGCAGTGGTGCGAGCAGTGGTTATCAGAAATCCATCGGGTACTCAACGAAAACGGCACTTTTTGGTTGGCAATCGGCGACGAATATGCGGCTGAGCTCAAGGTGATGATGCAGCAACAACTGGGCTTCCGTTGTCGTAGCTGGGTCATCTGGTACTACACGTTTGGAGTCAACTGCAAGAACAAGTTTAGTCGATCGCACGCGCACTTGTTCCATATGGTCAAAGACCCACAGGATTTCACTTTCAACGCCGACACGGTCCGCGTGCCTTCGGCGCGACAACTCGTGTATGGCGATCGACGTGCCAATCCGGCCGGACGACTTCCCGACGACACCTGGATTTTGCGGCCACAAGATCTCCCGGAAGGCTTCACACCGGACCAGGATACTTGGTATTTCCCCCGCGTTGCGGGCACTTTCAAGGAACGTGCCGGGTGGCATGGCTGCCAAATGCCCGAACAGCTGCTTGGCCGCATCATCCGCAGTTGCTCGAATCCGGGTGAATTGGTCATCGACCCCTTCGGGGGCAGCGGAACCACCCTGGCGGTTGCCAAGAAACTCGATCGGCAGTACCTCGGCTTTGAATTGTCGAAGGACTACGCCAAGAACATTCGCCAACGCTTATCTCGAATCCAAGTAGGCGACGCCCTCGACGGCGCCGCCGAACCCTCGGTCAGTGCTCCAAGTACGGCTGATGGTCGACGGCTTGACGCAAAGCCCAAGAAGTCGCGACAGGCCAGCGACAAAACGAATGATCAGCCGTCTTTACCCGGACTGTAATGCACTAGTTTGTGAGGTCAACCAAAGTGAAATTTGCCATCTGCAACGAGACGTTCCAAGACTGGCCTTTGGAAAAGTCATTTGAGTACGCGCGCAAAGTGGGTTACAGCGGCATCGAATTTGCGCCGTTCACGCTAGGCCAAAACGCGACCGAGGTTTCCGAATCACAACGAGCTGAAATCCGTCAATTACTCGACAAGCACCAGCTAGAATCAATAGGTCTCCATTGGCTGTTAGCCCAAACAGAAGGCTATTATCTGACCTCGCCAGAAACCGATATCCGGCAGCGAACAAGCCATTACTTCTGCGAACTGGCCCGACTCTGCCATGACTTAAATGGCAAGATAATGGTGCTTGGTTCACCCCAACAAAGGAATCTGCTACCCAATGTCACGCACGAAGCTGCGATGGAGTACGCGGCAGAGGTGATTCAAGCTGCGCTGCCCGCATTCATTGATCACGACGTGACGTTAGCACTCGAACCACTCGGACCCGCGGAAGGCGATTTCCTTTTAACCGCTGCCAGCGCTATTGAATTGGCAAACATGATCGACTCGCCCAACGTTCGTCTACATCTGGACGTCAAAGCCATGTCAACGGAAGCAAAACCGATCCCCGAAATCATTCGAGACAGTCAGAGCTACCTGGCCCATTTTCATGCCAACGATCCCAACAAGCGAGGACCGGGCATGGGAGATGTCGACTTCGTGCCGATCTTCCAAGCCTTGCAGGACGTGAAATATGACGGCTGGGTGTCGGTCGAGGTCTTTGATTACGAACCGGGCATCGAATCGTTAACCAACGACAGCATGCAGTACATGCAACGATGCCTGCCGCAATGAGATTAAACGGCTCAACTCGAATGCCTAAGCGTTCGCCTTCAGTTCAGCCAAGTGCTGAGCTGTTCCGACAAGCCGATCCCAGTTTTCTTGGATATACTCTGGCGGACCGCCAATTTGCGACACCACCTGAGCAACCTCCTCGGTCTTGACCATCTCGATCGCATCCCAGGGACAGACGAGGAGTTCGTAGGGATTTGTTTTCTTTTGCGGAATGTGGACGCAAACTTCACAACCCACACAACGTTCCAGATCAATCTCACACCAAGATTGGCTCCCTTTGATTCCGGGCGTCCCGGGTAGAGTCATCATCGTGATACAGTCAACCGGACAAACTTCCAGGCAAGACTCACAGCCGGTGCAATTATCGGCATTGATGACGGCAAGCTCTTTGGGCAATTTCTTGCGAGGTTTCTGTTTGGCCATTACTGATTTCCGCAGAGATCTAACGCAGCAAATGATGCTGAGGTAACAAGATACGACTTCGTGACAGAATTCACGAACTCGAACAATTATACTTATTGATCGTCTTTCTTCCAACCAGTTCTGCGATCAAAATCTGCCGGAACGGCCGGAGATTTTTCCATTTTGCTCTCCCAAACCGCGGAATCATCCAGGAATGAATTCGTCGGCAATCAACGCGTCCAACGATTGTCGCGCCCGAATCAGGTGCGGCACCCCCTCCTGTAGTAGCACCTCGGCGGCAAATGGCTTGGAATTGTAGTTGGAGGCCATCACTTGGCCGTAGGCACCGGCCGCTCCAATCACGACCCAATCACCCACCGCAGCGCGAGGCAACTGCCGAGTCGAGACCAGGCCCCCCTCCTGCTGGGTAAATATATCTCCCGACTCACAGAGCGGCCCACCGACCACCACCGGATGAGATTTTCGCTCACCAGGCCGGCCGTCAGCCGGCGACACGCTCATCGGATGATAGGCGCCATAGAGGATCGGCCGAGCCAGATTATGGAAACCAGCGTCCAGCAGATAGAATAAATGGCTTCCCATCTGCTTGATCGCCCGAATTTCGGCGATCAGAAAACCGCTTTCAGCGACCAGAAAGCGTCCTGGCTCGATCTCCAATCGCAGTGAATGTCCCAACTGATTTTCCAACCGTTGGCGTGTTTGGTTCCAATGTTGATAGAACGGTTCTAGATCAAGCCGCTCGTCATCAGGCTGATAGGGCACGGGCAGCCCTCCGCCAGCACTGATGGTCTTTACCGTGCGTCCCACGGCAGTGACTGCGGATTCCATCGCCTCGCAGACCATCGTCAAATGTTCGAAATCGGTTCCGGAGCCAATATGCATATGGACACCGGTGATGGCGGCGCCTTGCAGATCAGCTCGCATCATGCAGTCGTCAATCTGTTCGTGCCAAATACCGTGCTTTGATTGCTCACCGCCGGTGTTCGTTTTCTGGCTATGGCCGTGACCGAAGCCTGGATTGATTCGGAGCGTCATTTCACAACCTGGCGAGGCCGCAGCAAATTGGCTGATCATATCCGGCGAACCCGCATTCACGTGCACTCCCAATTCCAAACATTGCTGCAACGCGTCGCGATCAAAAATATCGGCTGTGAAGACGACAGGAGGTGGATCGCCAGTTGGTGCAAAGCCTGCCTTTAACGCTCGCTGAATTTCCCCTGCACTGACCGCATCTAACAAAACACCCTGACGACGCATCAGATCCAAGATCGCTAAATTGGAACATGCTTTTTGAGCGTAACGAATAACATCAAACTGTCTCAGCTGATCGATCTGTTTCACAATCGTCGATTCGTCATAGACGTATAAGGGAGTCCCAAACCGTTGGACGAGGTCGCCAACAGAGACACCTGCAATTTCAGTACAGAGATTCATCGACATTTCAGACATCCTATCCCCCCCCCAGTTCGTCCCCATTAGAGACGAGTTCTTCGTCGGTCATAAAACAAAAAAGCACTCGCGTTAGCGAGTGCTTTTGCATTATTTCACCTATTCGACGAGTGAACTAGAACCCGCCAGCTCCGCCCATCTGCACAGCCTGGCCAATCAATCTCAGAATGCCTTCCTCGATCGCGAATCGATAGGTAACCCCATTCTCAATCGCGGTCATTTTGACTTGGATACGATCCTTGCCTTCACTTGCCGCAATGGACTGCGAAAGCGATGCAACGATCGGGTTCGGCTCGATCGAGTCAACAAATTCCAAAATGGGTGTGACGGAAATGGTCATCCCCATGGGATCCAACTTTTTACCGCCTGAACTCGACGATGCATCAATCATCTTCTTGAGATAATCCATTCCATCCGTTCCGAGGGCGAAGTAGGCGCTTTCATCAGACGCCCCGACGACGATTTCCAGCTGGTCTCCCATCACTTGCCGCAGATACTCATCTTCAGGAATCGGCAAAGCCATTGTGTGCAATCGCACGCCAGCGTGCTCCCCAGCGTTAAACTTAACGCTCGAGAAGGTAATCTCGGGCTCGTTCTTCGCCATTTCGACGAGTTGTTTGACTGCATCTTCGACAGCCGTTCCACTTGCCACATGATTCGCAGAGACGAGCGTCATTGCCTTTGGCTTGAGGATCACGGACATGCAAGAATCGATTTTCCCGGTCTTCATCGTCTCCCGGACGATCCCCATGAAGCCGGTGACGATTTGCTTAGCGGCCTTACGAGCATTTTCATCGGTCAAATTCGTATCAGAATCGATCTCTTTCAACGCCGACTCCTCAAGTTCGTCAAAGGCAGCGACCTGCCCCTGAATCTGGTCGGCAGGGATGACTGCCGAAAGATTTGCTGACATCGCAGCATCGGGCACGACAAAGCCGGAGTACTTCGTAGTTTCCTGAGCCATTTCCATCTGCTTGGCTAACTTCGTGCCAGGCGTTGCCGTCACAGCCATATCCAGATAGGTCTGCTTTTCCTCTGGATCAATCTGCCAGCCAAGCGTTACCACATCCATTTCCTGGATCGCTTCCATCTGCTGTTCCAATTGTTCTCGCGTGACTTTGGCAGCATCCGAATCGGTATTCAGTTGGGCCTGCTGCAAACCTGCCTTGATCTGATCCATCGCCATCTGCCGGTACACATCCGGAACGTTGTTCACATGGACCTGGACCGCAAGGTCATACTTTTGATCTAAACCATCGAGCAACTTGGCCGGATCCTTGGGCAAATCGCTCAACGACTCAACGTTTTGTCCGATGAAGGCCCAGCCATTTTGCTCTTTCACATAGATGGACTGCTGCGGCCCCTGAAACTCTTTAATGCCATCACCGGCGTCCGTTGGCGGTCCCACCTGCTCCTGGATCTGTTCAATGAACGCATCCAGATCGGTCACCGGCAAGAATCCGAGCGGAATGAATTCGGGACCATCAACCGAAAGTACCATTCCGATCGGCCGTTTGCCGTCAACATGTTGCAGAAACGACTTGATCGTTGGCATCACAAACTGAGCGATGCCGTTGGTACCCGTTGCCTCCAGCACATACTCAGCGTCCGTGAGCAGACGATCAGTCGGCTTGATCGAGACAACGGCAAGCGTATCCGCTGCCTTCAAAGGCGTGGCGACCATCGCTGCCACGCAAAGCGTCAGAGTAAAAACCTTCACGATGGGCTTCCAGGACGGAACTTTCACTGCTGTCTTCTCCTTCAGTAATCTCGTAACTGAGAAATCTGCCAACTAAAAACCGACTCTATCCGGGCTTTTATCTGCCGGTTTCACGGAATTGTACCTTTCGATTCCGATCAAAGTTTCAGGAAAACAACTGAACTCGAACCGAAGGTACCGTTTGTGGGATACACGGGGAAAGATTTCGACTCGAAGATGAATTTCAAAGCCGAAAACGCCGGAAAAACCAGCTCCGAAGACTACCGCTCGCGGTAGGTGATCCGGCCTTTGGTCAGATCATAGGGCGACAATTCCACTTTGACACGGTCGCCAGGAACAATTCGGATAAAGTGCTTCCGCATTTTACCTGCAACATGGGCCAAAACCTCGGGACCATCGTCGACCTGGACGCGAAAACGGGTGTTTGCCAATGCCTGAGTGACAACACCTTCGACCTCAAGTGCTTCTTCTTTCTTCGACATAAATGTCTTTTTCTACTTCTGCCCCTCGAACAGGAGCCAACGGAGAATCGGAGCGAATGGAAGACCGTTCGCGCCGGGAAAACCGGCTTGAACGGAATTTCTATTTTATTGAGCATAAACTATAACAAGTCCTGGACTTGGGTCCAGAGGTCCTCCCCTGACGGTCAGCTTGATTTGCCGAGTCACAGCTATTTCCCCGCAGCTGCCAAGCCTTCATCGACCGCTTGCAAGACATAAGCGGACGATTCCGTCCCGACAGAGAGACGAAGGGTGCCGGCTTCGATCCCCAGCTGTCGCTGTTGCTCGGGCGACAACCCTCGATGGCTGGTTGAAGCAGGATGACTGAGGGTCGTCGAAACCTCTCCAAGCGAGGGGCAAAATGGAATCTTGGCCGCAGCGTGCATGAATCGCACGGCTGCCTCACGCCCCCCTTGCAACGTAAACGTCACCATGCAACCGGCCTGATTATCCAGGAACTGAGTGTCAACCAATTGGCGTTGGTCCCGATCGGCTTGCGTCGGATAAACCACTTGCTTAACCGACGAAGCCTGCTGCAAATGAATCGCCAATCGTTCGGCGGAAGCACAGGCCCGGTCCATTCTCAAATGCAACGTTGCTAAACCACGCGCGGCTAACCAACAATCAAAAGGGCTACTGGCAAGCCCCCAAACCGAGAGCACATCTCGCAAACGAGCTTCGTCTTCCGCTCGACCATCTTTATCCCGGCCACAGAGCAACCCCAGCATTACATCGCTGTGACCATTCATCATTTTGCTGATGCTTTCCATCACCAAATCAGCGCCCGCATCAAGCGGACGACAGACCGTCGGCGAAGCGAATGTATTGTCGACCAACAAGCGAGCATCATGAGCATGAGCCAATTTTGCAAGCTGTCGAATATCGGCGACTTGCAGCATTGGATTACTAATTGTCTCAATCAAGACCAAACGGGTCCGATCATTGATTGCTGTTTCGACTTGATTCAGATCGCTTATATCGACAACCGCGGTAGCCACACCTAACCGGGCCATTTCACGATCCAACAACTGGAGACTCCGGCCGTAAACCTGATGACTTACCACCACATGATCACCTGCGGACAAATATCCGAGCGCTGCCAAAGAGAGGGCAGCCATCCCAGAACTTGTCACCAAGGCCCAACCCGCCTGGTGCAGCTGACGACATTTTTCCGCTAACAGATCGCCGTTTGGATGCCCATCTCGTTGGTAGACGTAACCTGCTTGCGACCCGGCCAACATGGCAAGCGCCTGATCCGGGTCTTGGCACTGATAGACCGATGTCAAGTAGATTGGCGTGCTGTGTGGCTGCACCGCTCCCAAAGAAATCTCCTGTGACAATGGACAAATATCATCAGCACGTTTCGACATTCGCCCGCTCTCCACTCAATGCTCTAATTCCAGAACCAATAACCCTAATCCTCTTAACACGCCATACGAACCCGATTGTCTTATAAACCGGCCACACAATCCATACGTGTTGTTGGCGTCTTGAGTAGATCAACTGGCAAACTCAATCACCAGGACCGCAGAAGCGGTACTTCCCACGAGTTGAACACGAACCCTATTTGGATCGACGAAAACGCAAATCCGAGGAAAGAAACTACCTTGTTACCTCCTTCGTTCCAACAAAAGAGTCCCGCAATCACAACTCGCGAAGCAAGTCCAGCCTTAGCAATGCGCGTATTGCTAGAAGACACTCTGCACACGACAGCGTTTAGGCGAATGGTCACAGGTCGAGATCCGCCTCGAAACCCAGGAAAGCCCAATAATCCAATATCGTGCACCGTAATTGGTCGACAACCATTGCAGGGGCACCACACACGACAATCTGCGCTATTCGACGTAGCGACAACACATGTAATCGCCTACTTGCCTGCCGTCCATGCGGATTGGCATCAGTCAGCACTGATCGCGTGCCCCCTAATTTCCTGATGTAATCCCACTTGAGCAGACGATCGCAAGAACCGTGCGAGCATGGAATTACAACACATCCGGTGACAAAATCTCGCCAGGCAACACAATTCGATCAGGAGAATCCGCTGACATTTCTATCGAAGGTGGATCCGCTAAGTCAAGAATTCTAGGATGCTTACTTTGCGAAGCAAAAGGGTGATTTCCTAAGTATTTGCCAACATCCATTCCATGAGCGTAAGCATGCTCAAGGAAAGTGATGCATTCTTCCCACAACTGATCATCACTGTCTTGCGCTGCAGCAATGCCGGCAAGCTTGGCTGCGTAAACATAGGGCACAGCTCCACGTTCAACGGCAACGACCTTTCGGATTGATGTTAACCCCAAGGCTGGCATCTTTTGATCGCCTAGTGAACGATAACAGGCAAGCGCACAAATGGAAAAATTGTAGTGCGCTGACAACAAGGTATCCTCCATGGCAATTGCCTTGCTGAAGGCGGCAGCGGCTCGACGTAAAAAGATACCGTGTGCATCCCCAACCCCAAATGTCTTAAGATATGCGTACCCCAGGTTATTCCAGACCACAGCAGATTGGACTCCATGCTGGACAGCGTTCTCGAAACAATTTGCTGCCGTGAGCAAGTCATTTCTAGTGAGATAGACCATTCCGTGCCCGACCAGTATCCGTGGATCGAAATGCAGTGCTCCACTCGCTTTTAAATCAGTTTCAATCGCATCCAGGGAAACAGAGCGATGGCGTTCTGTCCGGGCATGCAGCGCGGCGCAGGCACGAGCAAAATAAGCTTGATGAAATTGATCATCGTCGTTAATAGATTCGCCGAACAACTCCAATGCAGGAACAAATTCCTTCTCGCCAAACAAGAGTAGCCCGGCTCGATAGTGCCGATCCCGTGCCGGGCCTAATTGCCCACGAGACCAAATCGCTGCAGCAATACCGGTAAAACCGACAACAGCGATCGCTGTAACAGTCGAGCGTCGATCGTGCAGGCCTCGCAAGAGTCGTCGATACCGAGTGATCTCACGGTCAAGTAAAGATACTATTTGATCCATCGATTGCATGCGGTTAGCAGGCTCAAACGCCATGCAACGCTCCAACAAGACCGCGACGGTCCGATTGACAATAGAGTTCAGCGGATTCACGCGACTTACACCATTCGCCTGCAATCGCAGCAATTCAACGACACTGACCGCCTGCCGACTGATGTGAGGTAACTCGAACGGCAGCTGACCGGTTAACAACTCATACAGCATCACTCCAAATGAGAAGACATCTGCGCGTGCACCAATGACATCTTGTTGTCCAAAGTCACTCAAAATGTGTGCTCTAAGCTTTTCGGGGGCCATATAAGGCACTGTTCCTCCTGTAACCGCATTCATCTGCTCATCCACATCGTGAGCCAGATTGAAATCAACCAATAAGGGTGTTCCCAACCGAGTTACGACAACATTTGAAGGTTTCAAGTCGCCATGAATCACACCCTGTTCATGTGCATGCTGCAACGCCGAAGCAATTTGAATCGCCAATTGAAGCACGCCCAGGGTGTAAGACGAATTTGGGTCGATTTGAATTGGGGAGATCGTTTGCTGCAAACGATCCCCCGATTGCAAGCAACAAGCAGACGCCTCTAGAATCACACTGGCAAACCGCGGTGGTGATTGACAAAAGGCAATATCCACGATGTGACGCAAGGTTGAACGTCCGACAAAGGGCATGCACAAACAGGTCGTTTCCGTACGTTCATCTGTGCGCACGGATAAGACGGGCATCACATTGGGATGGCTCAGTCGCCCCATCGTGTCCGCTTCAAAGGCACCTCGACGAGCCACCTTAACCACAACCTGTCGATCACCAACCCCTTTCTCAGCACAGAGATAAACACGCGAGAATCCACCCATCGAAATCGGAGCAACGACCCGGAAGTCCAGTAACGGATCACCGATGTCCGGCCACCGAAATGAATCGTTGAACAATTCAGGCGTTTTGTTTCGTAAGCATTGGTCAACCTCAATACGACGCCGAAGTGACCGTTGCACCAATGGGAACCGCTGGCAAAACCGGCTAACGTCCAGTTCTTCCCCGCGATCGATCCGCAGATAAAATTCCTCGTAGGCCAACTCCAAAACCAGGGTCGGATGATCTCGTATATCTCCATGCTTACGGAGAAATTCGAACGCATCGGGATCGACTTTTTGCTGCTTCCAACGTTGAGTCTCCGCTCTGATTTTTTGCCATGTTTGGGAATACACTCGTTCGAACTTCGCCATCGATTCAGTCATTCCATTCATCAATGGATTCCTTTTTCCAGCCTTTGCAATACCCGACGAACGGTTCGCTCGTTGATTCCTAACTCGCCAGCGATCGCATGATAAGTCCATCCATCGATCTTCATTCCTAGAATTCGCTGATACGCTGAAGAAAGACTTGCTTCGCACTGTGCCATCGTCTCGTTTGCAATTGCAAATTGACTTGGGGTCGGGTCGTTGCTGGTAATTGCCAACTCTCGCCCCCCATCGGTCATGAAACTGGTTTCCCGAAAAACCGAATTCTTCTGAGTTTGTGTTTGACGACGATTTTCATCGTTCACTTTATTACGAGCAATCGCGGTCAATAATGCAGTGAGTTGCGACGGGTTTTTGATTCCATCAAGCTTCTCAGGCGCAGAGAACAAGGCCATCCACACCACTTGAGAAAAGTCGTGCGAGTCGTACTTACTGCGAATCGCGCCCATCAAAGTCCGTCTCACGACCGCCATGACATGCTTGCAGTAATCATCATGCAGGATTGTGATCGCCTGCTGATCGCCTTGGCGCACGGCTGCGATAAGACGCTGAAATCTGTCGTTGGCCCGTTGATTAGTCATCATCTGTGACACCTCAGGCTCTACCTACCCAAGTTGCTTCATACTTTTTAATCGAGCCACATTTTATTCAGAGTGCTGCCGTAACACCAGTTAACGGTCAAAGTGGCGAACCGATCGCCCCTCATTTCCCCGCACCCTTCCCTTTCTATTTCTCTTACGAATCCGTTCAGGCGCGCAAAACGCTGCCCATGCGACTCGGAAGAGACACTTGGCTCACCAGCTAGGCAGTTGCCAGCGACTGAGGAAGATTTCCATCCGCATCAAAGGGCATCGGGCGTGGCTCGCAAAGCAGCTCCAGCTGTTGATGCATTTTTGCGGCATTCAGATATGAAGCGGAACATTCTAATTCGGCCAACCGCAATGTATTTTCGATCCACATCACGCGCGTGTCCGCCGGATCTCGCAACCCGATCGAGCCGAGTGCGGCTGCAATAGCTTCTCGATCGTTTTGAAAGGCAATCGGAATCATCGCGCCGGTGGGGTGATTTGCGGTTATACAGTTTGTCGCCGTTGAAACCGGATCGACTTGGTCGGCCAATCGTTGCAAAGTAAATTCTGCCGCACCGATTCCGGTCGCGTTTCCGTGAGTTTCTGCTGTTAAACCACGAACGAAAATGTACTTGATAGAAGGACGCTCCTCACCGATCGCGGAATGATCATTAAACTTGCGACCGATCACGTTGGTATCCATTCCGGTACCGCTCACATTCTTGCCGATCTCATTCACGACCAGAAGATCTGCTGCGTCAAATGGCAAGCGGGGCATCAAGGATTCAGCCTGCCTGAGTAACGCTGCTTCTCTGATGGCGAAATGATCTGGCATGACTGCTTCAATGATGGCGGTTTCATCAAATGCATTTTCGATAATCGCCAAGCCTCCGACAATTCGACAACGCTGTAAAACTTCTCTGGCTACACTGCGCACAATCTGACCGAAGGTAAAATCTTGAATGGCACGATGGTAGATTTCCGCGCCATGATGTTTCCCAAGTCCGATCAACATCATTTTCATGAGGCCACTTTGCAGATCTCCGGTGAATCGCGTGTGCGGCTTGATTCGGTTACAGACCAGCACATGATCGGCTTCGAAGGCGTGCCGATCAAAATGCACGGGAAACCCTTCAGTTGCTTGACAAACGACAACCGTTTCCATGCTTACTCGGATCTCACAATTACACGTTACTTCGGTCACCCCCAAGCTTTCCAAGACGCGCAACTGCCCATCGCTCGTGCCGCCCCCGTGACTGCCCATGGCCGGCACAATAAATGGCTCTGCTCCTATTTCGCGTAGACAATCCACGATCACTCGCAGGATTTTCGCGATCTGATGGATGCCACGACTGCCAGCCGTTAAAGCGACCGTTTCACCTGGCCTTATTCGTTCTTTTAATAAAAGAGTCGACAACTGCTGTCGGATCGTCGACTCAACATCTTGCAAACGAGAATCACTGAAACGCTGTCGAACTCGAAAGAGCTGAGGAAAATCCAGTTTCGACATTTGATCGATCCTCGCTGCCGAATAAAAGCGAAAAAGGGAACCGGTACGAATCACTCACTCCGAAGTCGTTTCAAAATGAACGACGGCGACCCGACTGACAGCCCCACATTGTAACGCATCACTTCGGCATGAGCGTGTCCCGACAGTAGCTCCCGTCGGCAATTCTTCGATCGTTATCCCGTTCAACGAAGCCGCAAAGCACTCGAAATCCCACCGTGCACCGGAACAGATATCCGCCTGAAGCGATGGTCCAGTTCGAGCAAGAACTCGCACGCAAATGCAATTTGTTTTAGACTGGGCCGTTTCACCATTTCACGCTGGAAAGTCACAATGCCCCATCATCGATTGTTTTTACAAGCTCTGCTGAGTTTAGCTATCAGCTTAAACTTTTCGGCAATTGCCAAGGCCCAAACCGGCGAAGAGACGGCTCTCCCATCTTTCCGCGTCATGTCATTCAACATTCGTCAGGGCGCTGCGAATGATGGGAAAAACAGTTGGCCCCAACGGCGAGAGCTCCTGCTCAAGACGATCAAGACTTTCTCGCCGGATTTACTTGGAACACAAGAGACCCAGCGGATGCAGGCCGATTTCCTACAAGCACAATTGCCAGATTATCAATACGTCGGTAAATCGAGAACGCCGAACAACCGGGCAGATGAACAGTGTGCGATTTTTTTCAGACGGGATCGATTTGTGGATCTGGAACAGGGCCACTTTTGGCTGAGCAAAACGCCACGTGTTCCCGGATCCAAGAGCTGGGATTCGTCACTGCCGCGGATTGCCACATGGGTCCGATTGTTTGATCGCAAGACCAAAAAAGAAATCTTTTGGATCAACGCGCACTTTGATCATGAAGGTGAGATCGCCCGAGAGCAAAGCGCGATAATCATTCGCGATCAAATCGAGCGACTTTCGAACAGTCCATCGATTGTGACGGGCGACTTCAACGCATCGGTTTCATCGAAACCTCACCAAATCTTGCTTCGACCGGGTAATCCCATCACGCTTGTCGACACCTATTCGACGCTCCACCCAACCGCCTCAAAAAACGAGGGCACCTTCAACGGATTCCGAGGTTTCCGCGGCAGCCAACGCATCGACTGGATTCTCGCCTCAACCGACTTCACAGTGCGTAAGGCAATGATCGTCACCGACCACGACGATGACCGCTACCCTTCGGATCATTTCCCCGTCACCGCAGTGCTCAGCCTACCGGCCAAGTAGTGGTCGAGAGGCTGAGCACTGTCGGGCGAACCGTTCTCCTGAGAAAATCGCAAGCACGCTCGGCAGGACATCCACGATCAATCGGATCAAAATCAACAACCAACGGGCCTGTCTTACTGAGCGTGCTTGCGCCAGGGGGTGTTAGCGCCGATTCGATTTACGGGTGGCCAAGCGGCCACTGCCAATGTAGAAGGACGGGTCATCGATAATCCAAGGTGTCGACCAGGTTCGCCCGTCGTCACGATTGCACACATTGAAAAAGCATGTACGGAATCGCTCTGCTTTGTAACTGTACGGAAGCTGCGAAGTCACAAAGTCCTCGGCTGTTAAATCATCGACACCTTGGCTGATGTAATAGTGCACCATTCCGTCTCCCGAGACGGACATGCCGAGTGTCCACCAACCGGGTTCGGTGATCTCAGGACCCTTAAAATCAGCCCCGTTTCGCTTTCCGCGAATGGTAAAGAAAGCCGAATCGGCTTCATGCCGACTCTCTGCTCCGTTTCGGAACTGAATAAACATGCCGGGCCAGTAGACTTCCTTGGCAAATTCCTTCTTAGGTCGACCGCCGAAAAAGCCTCGAGATTTTTTCTTTTCCTCCGGCACCGTCCACGCGTGAGTTTCCACAGCGATTCGGAAACCAAAAGACGGACCTGATCGATCTTCCCATTCTTCGAAAGGCGGCACATAGACGCGAACGGTACAATTGGGATTTTGCGACACCGAAATCGGACCTCCCAATCTCGGGTAGCAATTCACAATAAGATCATCCTGCTGCATCTGACCTGAACGACGACCAGGAACCCCCGACTTCAACGTTCGCATCAGCAGCGAATGCTGGCTGCCCGACAATCCGTCCTCAGGCGAAGGCACCACCTTCATGAAGTCGGGTTGCCCTCGTTTGATCCCTTCGTACCAACGACCGTTTGTCGACTTGCCGGTTGGACCACGGCGACGTTCGTCAATCTCTTCACTACTCTTGGGAAAGTTGTGAATAAATGACCAGTTGGGATTCTCAAAATCGTCACCAACTTGATTGAGTTTTTGACCAGTGCCAGGAACAACAGGATCCGCCTGGATCGAACCCGAGGTAATAAGGGCCAATACGAGGGTCAATCCGGAAAGGAGATTCGTCTTGGTCATTTTTTATTTCCTCTGCCTGAAAACGGGGATGCTGGGGTCCGGTCGACACGCTCTGGAAAGACGTGCCTCGTCTGCATTTCCATCGGAATCCGTTCATCCGTCACTGCTCGTTTTTTTCCCCTGCCCGTAGTTTTCAACCGAACGGAACGGGCTTCGTGACCCGCGAGGCTTATCTAATGATTAATCTTGCCCGTCCCGGGTGAGGATGCGAATGCATCGCCGTCAGGATCAGACAACAACCTCCCGATTCATTCTTGACTATGGTTTGCCGCTCCCTTGTCTGGTAAAATCCGCCCCGTATCGGTGCCAGCAATGGCGGCGAAATTAGTGCCAGCAATGGCGGCGAATCGAGATCAATCAAGCTTTTCGATCGGGAAAAAGAAAGCCTCTAGCCATGTCAAAGATGCTTAATATTCTTCCGGACCAATGCACCGGATGCATGCAGTGCGAGCTTGCATGTTCTTGGGTCCAGACAGGGAGCTTCCAGCCGTCACAGAGTTTAATTCGAGTCAATGTGTTTGACGAAGAGGCCAGCTACGCGCCCTACTCGTGCATTCAATGCGACGAAGCTTGGTGCATGAATGCTTGCCCCGTCAACGCCATTGCGATTGATGATTCGACCGGAGCAAAAATTATTCTTGAATCACTTTGCATTGGCTGCCATCTGTGCACGATTGCTTGCCCGTTTGGTACGGTCTGGACCTTGCCGGAAACGGACAAAGCAGCCAAGTGCAATCTGTGCAACGGCAATCCGGCTTGCGTCACTTCATGCCCCACAGACGCCATTCAATATGTCGATACCGAAGCGTCCGGCGATTGGTTTGCTGAGTGGGGCAAAAAAGTCGCAGCGAGTTTTGAAGAAGCCAACTCAACCGACGTCATCGCACCTCGAGATGGAGAATAATCCAATGGCCGGATGGACAGGAAAATTATTGCGAGTCAACTTGACAACCGGACAGCATCAGGTCGAAGAGGTCCACGCGACGTGGCAGCGAGACTACATCGGCGGGCGTGGACTGGCAGCGCGATATTTGCTGGAAGAAATGGACCCCACAGTCGACGCATTCTCACCCGAGAACAAAATGATTTTTGCCACGGGTCCGCTGACCGGCACGCCGGTCCCTTGCGGCGCGCGATACATGGTCGTCACCAAAGGTGCGCTGACGAACGCGATCACCACGTCGAATTCGGGAGGTCATTGGGGTCCGGAACTGAAATTCGCAGGCTACGATCTTCTGATCCTCGAAGGCGCTGCTCCGAAGCCGAGCTATTTGTACATTTACGATGACCAAGTCGAAGTCCGCGACGCGACAGAGTATTGGGGAAAAGGGGTCTGGAAGACCGAGGACGGCCTCCGTCGCGATCTGGGAATCCCTCAATTGCGAGTTGCCTGCATTGGTCCGGCAGGCGAGAACCGGGTTCGCTTCGCTTGCATCATGAACGACAAGCATCGTGCAGCCGGACGAGGTGGTGTGGGTGCGGTCATGGGCGCCAAGAATCTCAAAGCGATTGCCGTCCGGGGCACTGGTGGTGTGTCCATTGCCGATCCCGAATCGTTCATGAAAAGTCACTGGGAAATGCGGGCATCGATGCAAGACAATCCAGGGCGCAAATCATTTGCGGAGTTGGGGACTGCAGCAACAATCGATATGACCCAGGCTTTCGGCGGATTACCGACCCGCAATTTCCTACAGGGACAATTTGACGAATTCGAGAACCTGAATGGAAACACGATCAAAGAGACTCGACTGATCAATAACAAGGCCTGCTTCGCCTGCACAATCGCCTGCGGCCGCGTAACGCGTTTGGGAGAACATTCCGAAAAATTCCTCGTCAATATGCATCCGCGCAATTGGCGTATGGCGGGTGAAGGTCCCGAATATGAAACGGCGTGGGCATTAGGTGCAGACGCAGGCATCGGCGACCTCGATGCAGTGCTGAAAGCAAATTGGCTATGCAACGACTTGGGCATGGATCCGATCTCGATGGGTGCCACCCTCGCGGCCGCGATGGAACTGTACGAAGCCGGCACGATCACGGACCAAATGGTCGAAATGCCGCTGAATTTTGGCTCCGAAGAAGCGCTCATTCGAATGACAGAGGCCACCGCCTACCGAGAAGGCTTTGGAAACGCACTGGCTGAGGGCTCAAAGCGAATGAGTGAAAAGCTCAAACAACCGCAAGTCTTCATGGGCAGCAAAGGGCAAGAATTCCCTGCGTACGACCCACGTGGTTTCCAGGGCATGGGAGTCGCCTACGCCACGTGCAACCGTGGCGGTTGCCACCTGCGTGCCTGGACGCCGGGACCAGAAACAAGCGGTGAAATGGATCCGCATGAGACAAAAGGCAAAGGTCAGTGGGTGGCCCACGAGCAAGATCGAACGACCGCCCATGACAACACGGGACTTTGTCTGTTCGTGGGGGGTGCCGGTGGCCCCTTGGAAACCTTTGTTCCTTGCACAACGGCGGCCACGGGCGTCTCCTTCACCGTCGACTCGTTCTTGAAAGCCGGTGAACGCACTTGGAACCTCGAGCGAATCTGGAACACGAAAGCCGGCCTGACCAAGGCCGACGATTCACTCCCTAAGCGATTACTGAAAGAAGCTCACAAGACAGGTCCTTCCGCCGGTGTGACCGTCGATCTGGAAAGTATGCTTACCGATTACTACCAGGAGCGAGGCTGGGACAAAGAGGGCATTCCAAGCCAAGAAAAACTGATCGAACTGGGTCTGGAATCTCTGTAAGCATTGTAAAAACGCGTCGCACATCGAACCAACACACACGCCCAAATGGGTCTCATACAGGTCGAAATCATGGCCAAACAACTTGTCATTATCGGAGGTGGTCCCGCCGCCACCAACGCGATCGAAACGATTCGTCAGTACAACACAGACGATCAAATCACCTTGATCTGCGACGAGCTGGCTCATTCCCGCATGGCGCTGCCTTACTGGCTGGCAGGATCGATTCCCGAAACACAAACTCACACCGCAGACGCCAACTGGTTTTCCAAATTAAAGGTCGATGCAAAAATCGGCCAACGCGTCACCAGACTGGACGACCAAGCCAAGAAACTAACATTGTCTGATGAGAGCCAAATCGAGTTTGACGAATTGTTGATCGCCACCGGTTCGCGACCTTTGGAGCTACCCATTCCAGGCGCTGATCTGCCCGGCGTTCATTATCTCTGGACCCTCAAGGACACCGAAGCCGTCCTGGCCGCAGCAGCTCAACAAGACAAACCACGTATCGTGATGATTGGAGCCGGCTTTATCGGTCTGATTGTGTTGAACGCCATGTTCAAACGTGGCTGGAATCTAGCAGTCATCGAACGTGAAAATTATCTTCTCCCGCGGATGTTGAACCAGGATGCCGCAAAGATACTGGCAAGCTGGTTGCAAGCTCGAAACATCCCGATCCATCTTAATACGGGTGCTCACTCCATTACCGCCCACGAAGATGGTAGCAAACGCGTCATCCTTGCGGATGGTGGTGAGATTGCCGCCGACATCGTGATTGTTGCCACCGGAGTCCAACCGAATATCGAACTCGCCAAGGGAACTTCGCTGCAAACCGATCATGGGATTCTGGTCGATGACCACCTGCGAACCAACGTTCCCTGCATCTATGCAGCCGGAGATGTGGCCCAGGGCCCCAACCTGTTGGATGGGAGCCGGGCGATTCATGCAATTCAAACTACGGCTGTCGACCATGGAAGAGTGGCGGGCGCTAATATGGCCGGCCAGGAGATCACCTATTGCGGCAGCCTCTCCATGAATGTGCTCGACGTCTGTCAACTGCAGTGCGCCAGCTTCGGTACCTGGGACGACCTCTCAGCTGAACCGATTACGATTTGCAATCCCGAAGGGTCGATTTACCGGCGATTTTTGATCACCGACAGTCGCATCACGGGAGCGATGTTCGTCGGTCAAGCAAACGATGTGGGAATGCTGACCGATGTGGGCATGGTCAAAGGGATCATCCAAACACAAGCCGACTTGGGTGACTGGATCAATTTCTTACGAGAGAACCCCTTCGACGTTCGGCGAGCATTTGTTGGTGCTCGTATCCCCGAGCAGCTGGCAAGCAAGACGCTGCTGGGGCGCCCCACCCAAAACCGCAACTTCCGCTTCGGCAATGCGGAGATCAAACACCAGCCGGGCCCCCAGCATTCAGCTTACGTCAACACCAAGTCATAACACGACCCACTCACAAGCCGTTTTCAGCAGGAAGGTCTCGCATCGATGATCGTGCAGCTTAAACTGATGGGCATGCTGAAGGATCAGTCTCCCCCAGGCGATCAAATCGAAATCAACGACCAGGCAACAATCAGCGACCTGCTCGCGTCTTTGTCGATTGACGCCAACACCGTCCACGTGTTTACCGTGAATGGCAAGCTGGAACGCGATAAGGGACGTAGCTTGGCAAATGGAGACGAATTGGCAGTCTTTCCGCCGGTGGGTGGCGGTTAGTCACCAGTTGGTCTCTCAATTGGCCTCACCGTCGCGCGGATCAACGAGCGCAATCACCGTTTGGCCGGGCTTCGGCTGCAACTCGGTGTTGGCGGTTGCTAGGCTCAATTGCTTGTTGTCCGCCAAGACTCCCATCAGCACGGTCGTGTCGCCATATAATTTCAAGAAATCCTCGTAAGTAAACTCCTTCGTGATTTTCGTCTTCTTGACCTGCGCCCCCATCGCCACTCGAAAGGATAGTTTCGAGTGAGTCGCGTCTTGCCCGAAAAGATAGCGTCCCCGATTATGCGCCGAAGTTTCTCGACGACCAGCAACGATTTCGCGAAACGGTAACTGGTAGACTTCTCCACGACCGAACAGTGGAGCGTATTCCATCGCAGCCAGCGTGTTGAGGTCGTCATTGGGCGTTACCGCGAGTAGCCGACCAATCCCTCCGAGATCCGTTTCCTCCATGTAGTCCGACACCACACTTGCACACGAACTTGGCAATCCCAACATACGAGCCTCGGAAACGTGCCGGAAATTTGTGTCAACAACCAGTACGGGGATGTCTTCCTCGTAAATCGCCTTCGCCAAGGGCAAGACCCAGGGAGAGCCTCCCGCAAATAAGACCCCCTGATGATTCTTCACGGCGAGACCCAAGAAACGAGCCAACGGAGCCGCGGCCAAACCGTAGAAAGTGACGGTTCCGACAATCACCAAGAATGTCAGAGAAACAATCTGATCAGCGTTTTTCAATTCGGCAAGGTCACCATAATGCGAGCTAATTTCTAAAGCAAATACAGAAGAGACAGCGGCCGCTACAATTCCCCGCGGAGCGAGAAAGGCCAAGAAGCAACGCTCGTTCCACGTCAATTCACTCCTCCAGGTTGATACCAGCGCCGCCAGCGGACGAACAACAAGGATCAAAGCAGCTACAAACGCTAAGCCACCCCAACCAAGTTCGACGATATCCGTGAATTGAATTCGGGCCGCCAGTACAATAAACAAGCAAGAGATAAGTAGCACGCGCAAATTCTCTTTGAATTCAACGACGTGATTAACGGGAATCGTTTTTTGGTTGGCCAAGGCGATGCCCAGAATGGTCACCGTCACCAGCCCCGCTTCATGGGCAATTTGGTTGCTCAATGCAAAGGCGCCCACAGCTGCAGCCAGAAATACGGAATTGTGCAAGAAATCCGGGATCCAATAACGTCGCATTAACTGGACGAGAGCAAACGCGACCCCAAGCCCCAGTCCGATCCCTACCAATAGAATTTTGAGCAGCACCCAAACGACTTCATCGCTCTTACCAACCACCATGGCATCAAAAACCAACACCGCAAGCACCGCACCGATTGGATCGATGACGATGCCCTCCCACTTGATCACGGAACCAATTCGTCGGTGTGGGCGCACATGCCGAAGCAAGGGGGTAATCACCGTTGGCCCAGTCACAATCAAGATGGCACCGATCAAAGTCGCCGTGCGGTAGTCCACACCAACGAATAGGTAGGCGGCCAAACCGGCGAGGCCCCAGGTCACCAATGCTCCCAGAGTCACCAGTCTTAGCAAAACACTGCCCGAATCTTCCAGATCTCGGAAACGCAGCGTTAGCCCGCCCTCGAACATGATCACCGAAACGGCAAGAGCGACAATCGGAAACAGCAGATCGGTTGTCAGAATCTCATCCGTGATCGTTTTCCCAGCCAATGACGGGTCATCACCACACAACCAGCCGACGAGAAATCCGAAAGCCAACAATAACAGAATGGAAGGGAGTCGTAGCCGCCAAGCAAGCCATTGAGCAGCAATGCCAAGTCCCAGTACGGCACTTAAAAAAACAAGCGGCTCTCTCAAAGGAAACTCCTGATTCGGGTTGATTTCATCTGCTGCAGCAAGTTGGCGAAAATCAATCGTTTTGACAAGCCGAATTCGCCCCAGCCAGACGGGAGCAGATTTTTTGAGCCTTCCGACAACCAACTTGGGGATTGCGACGGATCCGGTTAGCTCAAAACTTCCCTCATCACACCCTACCCAAGTAAATCATCCCACCTTGTCCTAAGACACGACATGTGTCGGCCAGAGGCGGGGTTGGTTGATCCAGCCCGCCGCGGGTCGCACCACTTTCATTCAGCCCGCACTCGGGCAACGAAAACAGCACGCGTGACACGTGCTGTCAGTCAGATCAGCGCCGGCCATCTAGGGAGCCGGATTCGCATCCTGAGAACTTTCATCGCCTTCGGCCGGTGCCTTGAACGTCAGCGAGGCCGAGTTGATACAATAGCGCAAACCGGTCGGCTGTGGACCATCCTCGAAGACGTGCCCAAGATGTGAATCACATCGGTTGCAATGAACTTCCGTGCGTCGCATAAAGAAAGTGTTATCACTCGTCTCGCCAACATACCGAGACTTCAATGGTTCGTAGAAGCTCGGCCAACCCGTGCCGGATTTGAATTTTGTTTCGGAAGAAAACAATGGCAAATCACAACCAACGCAATAGTAAACCCCTTGCTTCTTGTTGTCCCAAAGCTCTCCGCTAAAGGCTCGCTCGGTCCCATGCTTCCGAGTCACATGAAACTGATCAGGAGTCAACAATTGCTCCCACTCGCTCTCACTTCGCTCAATCTTGGTCAAGTCGTATTCGATGGCTGCCTGGCTGGCATCACCGCCCTGATTCTCTTGCGCCTTTCCCACAGTTTTTTCCTCCTCGCCTTCCCCGTTTGAAACCTTGGTCAAATCAGCACTCGTCGAATTGGAAGACCCCGGCGTACTCGCTTGCTGGCAGCCCAGCAAGATCGATGCACTCAGGCAAGCGGCCAACAGAATCTGGCATCTCATTCGTTCAATTCCTCACTGTTTGTAGACCGTTCAAATTAGCTCGTCAGCTGATTATAGGCGCGACTCGCGACTCGGTAGAGACCGAATCACTTTCGGGACACAGAAAAGCGCAGCCAATCAGACATTTTTTTGAGCCAACCGGCCGGTTAACTCAACCGATTCAACTTTGAGACACGACCGGTCGCCACCCATTCGGCGACAAAAATATTGCCATGACCGTCGAAACAAGCATCATGGGGATGCACGAACCGCCCGGAATTCCAACGACTCTCATCACCACGAATCTGTAATCCTTCATCGTCTTGTATGCGTTGGCTATCGTCCCCCAGCCGTGCCACTACCTGATTGTCCGGACCCAAGAGGGTCACGCGTGCCATGAGTTCAGGAACGAGCAATAGCCCCTTATGTGAATCGACATTCGCCGGTAATCCGTAGCCCTCCAACGTCTGCAAATGATTTCCGTCGAGGTCAAGTAGCTGGACCGTGTGATGGGCTCGGTCGGTGACGACGAGGGTTGGATCCCCTTGGCCTCGATCATCAATCCAAAGACCATGGGGTGTGTTGAACTTACCCTGCCCCTCACCAGGTCCTCCAAAGCACGATTGCCATTCGCCATTCTTATCGTAACGATGGATATAGAAGGACCCATAACCATCTGCGAGGAAAAAATCGCCGTTGGGAAGAAAGGCAAAATTCGTGGGCATGAAGCGGTCCCGGCCCCAAATCTTTTCAGGCTTGGTATCTTCGCCTTTCGCGTAAAGTCCCGAATCCATCGGTGCAAATTTTTCCCAAACCGTTTCACCATTCAGATCCAACTTCGCGAACGATTTGACCTGTTGATACGCACAGACGTACAAGTACTGTTGGCCGTCCTCTTCTCGTACCTCGATTCCGTGTCCGCCACCTTGGAACTGCTTGCCAAAGGCTCGCACGAATTGCCCCGACGGATCGAAGACGAAAATCGATGGGTGGTCAGGCTCTTCGACGCGCCCCTCATGAATCACATAGAGAAAACCATCTCGGTCCAAAGCCACATTATGCGTCGTTTGCCAATGGTATTTGTCAGGCAGCTTGGCCCAGTCATGAGAGACTTCGTACTGGTAATCGTCTTTTCCGACAACCACTTTGCCATCGGTTTTTTTCGCCGTCACGATCGCGGGTGTTGCCAGCCCTGCAGAGACGGCGCCAACCGCCGCAGTGGCCAGAAATTCGCGACGATTACCGTGGCGGAACGGTCGTTGATTCATGGATTCGCCTCAATTTAAAATTCGGGTGGCAATCCGCACAAACAGGCTGGCGCAAACAAAAAACCGCAATTTGCCGCGGTTCTTTGTCTTGAAAGCCATTCATCGATTAACATCGTTCAGCGTGAAGTTGCAGCCTACTCTTCTGAAAAGGCCGCGTCAAACTGAACATTGCTTGGCGTGAAGCACATCGTGCGTCGAACAAACTCAGAAGCTTCTGCAGCGCCGAATTCGCGATCCATGCCACAGTCTTCCCACTCGACCGAAAGGGGACCTTGGTACCCAATCTGGTTCAAGGCTCGTCCGATCTCTTCAAAGTTCACAGCACCACGACCGGGCGAACGGAAGTCCCAACCGCGCCTTGGATCCCCGAAGTTAAGGTGACTGGCGATGATGCCACTGCGACCGTCCAAAGTCGTGATCGCATCTTTCACGTGCACATGATAAATCCGATCAGGGAAGGCGCGAATGAACTCAACGGGATCCACACCCTGCCAATGGAGATGACTCGGATCAAAGTTAAAGCCGAACTCCTCACGATTATCCAGCGCGTCCAAGGCCATTTGAGCCGTGTGCAAATCAAAGGCGATCTCTGTCGGATGTACCTCTAAAGCGAATTTCACACCACACTCGGCAAACACATCGAGGATCGGATTGAACCGATCAGCAAACAGCTTGAAACCATCATCGATCATCGACTGAGGCACTGGTGGGAAAGAATAATTCAGATGCCAAATACTCGAACCCGTAAAACCGTTTACGACGCCGACGCCAAACTTTTGGGCGGCTCTGGCTGTATTTTTCATTTCTTCGATGGCACGTTGATTCACACCTTCGGGATCACCATCTCCCCAAACGTAATCGGGCAGAATCGTCTTATGCCGCTCATCAATTGGATCGCAAATCGCTTGGCCGACCAGATGGCCGCTGATCGCTTCACACTGCAAGTCATACTTGGCCAATAGCTCGCGTTTTTGATTACAGTAGCTATCGTCCGCCAAGGCCTTATCCACTTCGAAGTGGTCACCCCAGCATGCCAATTCAATTCCGTTGTAACCAAACTCGCGTGTCTTGCGACACATATCTTCGATCGGAAGATCGGCCCATTGACCGGTGAACAAAGTAACCAGACGACTCATGTGCAACTCCTCAATAATCAAAATCTCGTATTCGACTGTCCGCTATTGTGGCGATGTGGGTGCCGCTCTGCAAGCTATCGACCCAACCAAGCTGCTCACCGCCCTCAGAATGGGAGAAACCGGGGGAACCTTGACGAAAACAACGCCTCATGACGCCTACACGGAGCAGTATTTGCCTCAAGCCTCAATCAGGAGCCCATTTGCAGCACAATGGGCCTACCCAAATCGGGACGAGCCGGTCTCCCGCCCCAAACGTCGCGCTATCCGCCAGACGCGCTACGATCCGCGAATGCCGATCAACTGCCGATGTTCGCTAACCAGACGGCCAAACCGATCACCGCAAAGCACACACCAAAGCAGGCCAGGAAACCCAACGCGTCAAGAGCACTGGGCCGTTGGAACTCAAGATTGCTGCCCGGAAACAGCTTTTTGGCCTCGTTCACTTCGGGCGACGCCAGGGCTGTCTCTAACGCCCGTTGATCCGCGGCAGGATCTGGATCGACAGGCGTCTTCATCTTGCTGAAGTATCGATCCAACGACTCCTTGCGATTGGGTCGAGTCATAAAGCTCACCCCGATCATCACTAAAAACGGAGCAATGATTTTGGGAGGTAGCTCCAGCGTACTTAGAATCGGGTTGCTCTTGTTCGTAAAGTCCATCCCACACGATTTGTATAACAAGAAATCGAGACGAAAGTTCCCCTCACCTCTTAACTTCACATCAGCAGGATAGGCGAGAATCACTCGCGTTGTATTTGCGTCGGGTTGCTCAGCCGAACCGATCGGCAAGGGCTGCAGGTCATTCCGAGGCTTGCCTTGATCATCCACCGGTTGAAGTCGACTCCAAAATACACTCTGGCCACCACTCCTCGAAGTCTCTGAGATTTCCGCCCCGACTTGGAGTGGCTTGGGTTGCGTAAGCCCAGCGATTTCTTGCTCAATTTCGGCAATTCTCCCAGCGTTTCCCCTGTCCGCTCCTACTGCTTGCCGCGCGTTATCTAAATCGGCCTGCAACTTTGCTCGTTGTTGATCAATCATCAGAATGGAGGCCTCACGGCGCGCCACATCCGAGGGGGCGGCCGCTCGCGTGATGGTCGTTTGAACGATCTGATTCGCATCGTGATACTGAGATCGCAGGTTGCTAAAGATCATCGGTAGCACGGCAGGAAGAATAAAGAACAAAAGAGCGCTGAAGGCTACCGTGGACCAAGCTGCCGCTGTCGTCCCACGTCGCCAATACATTCCCACCCAAAACGGAGCCGCAAACAGCACGGGAATCACCCAGGTCCACTGCAGTTGTTGGAATACGTTCATTGACATCAGCGAAACCAACACACCACCACCAACCACAAACACGCCCGTCAAACGGGCCAGCATCACGTACTCGCGCTCGCTGGCGGTTGCATTTACAAACGCCGCGTAGATATTTCGCACAACAAGCCCCGACCCCACAATCATGTACGCATCGACGGAACTCATTAAGGCAGCCAGCAGGCAAGCCAACATCAGTCCCGTGAGTCCCGGTCCAAGGAGTTCTCGAGAGGCCACACCCCAGGTCTTGTCGGGATCGGCAATCAGTTCTGGAGAATTGGCATAGAGTGCCAAGGCGATCAAGGCGGTCAAAACCCAGCCAACCGTACAGAATCGTTTGAGAAAATTACCCAAAACCAAGCCGACTCGCGCATTCATCTCGGTTTTGGCCGAACCACCACCTGTGGCAATAAAGTGAGGCTGCACGACAACCCCGACAAGATTGATAATCACAACTGCGACGATCCGATACAATGGAAAATCGCTGCTGTTGGCTCCACCAAGAACATGAAAGTGTTCTGCTGGTAATTGCTCGTGAAGAATCGCAAACCCATCAAGCAGACTCTGACTTGCCGGATCCGCCCCGTACTTTTCCACCAGGGCACGCAGTCCAAAGGGCACCAGCATGACCGAGAGCAGGATGATGCACACGCCTTGGATCAAATCGGTGATATAGGCGGCCCGCAAACCGCCCAACATCCCATACACCAGAACCACGACACCGATGATCGGAACCAAGACGTATTCAATGCCGACTGGGCGGTCGCCGATCATGACTGTCCCCGTACCAACGAGGGGTGCGGCAACTTTGCCAATCGCGGAAAACAACATCGACCCATAAACAACGTAGAAAATCAGCCCAAAAACGGCATAAGCAGCCCCTAAACTCCTGGACTCGTACCTTTCGACGTACCAGTCACCCAACGTCAGGTGCCGCATGCGCCGGTACCACACGCCCGCGATCCAGTAGAAGGGTGTCACAAACAACCAGTACATGACACTCCACATTCCACTCATACCACTGGTAAACGTGGTGCGGCCGGTGTTCACCGGATCGCTTGAGCCTGTCCCGGCCCCGAAAGCGGCAAAAGTCTGCATCAGCTTTCCAAAGGAACGGCCGCCCATGAAGTAGTCTTCTTGAACTTTGACGCGACGCATCGCCCATAAACCGATGGCGGCCATCACCAAGAAATAGCCAAGCAGCACTCCATAATCTAGCCAATGCATGAATTCACTCCTGATACGAAAAGATCGCAAAGCCCACGATCATACCACGGACGCCCGATGAAGGTTGTCCGCGACCGAGCGGACAATCTGAAACATCCAGCGTAACGAGACATCGCCAGGCAATCCGGGAAAACCGCAGTTCCTCCGAAATCAAAATGGGAGTGCTCGAAGCCGTGATCGCATCGGCAAGTAACCGGGCGCAATCTTTGCGGTTGGTGACCGCCCAAGATATGATGAAGGAGGATGCTCGATCGGTCCCTCTTTCGCCTGAACTACTGCAGAATCCCGTTTGGCTCCAGAATGATGCCGTGGTCGTCTGCCCCGAATGGAAAAATCGTTTGCACCGCACGCTTCCCAAACAATCAAGTTGCTGCGGCCCCATATTTCCCACGCCCCCAAACGACAGACACTCGCGTGCCAGCAACTTGGGCGAAAACGGGCGGCCACATTTCGCCACTGGATCGGGACCGACAGAGCGGTGATTTGTACGGCTGGACCTCGCTTGGCGAGAGATTCGTTTTTAATGCAGTTTCAGAAATCGGAGCAAACGATGTCGCCTTGGCGAAAGCCCACCCAGTTTTTAATCGCCGTATTGCTGCCAACTTTGCTTGCTGCCACCACGATGGGGGCGACGCCCCGTGTTTACTTGGAAGTACTCAGCGATCGCGGAGCTGCAGTCAATGCACCTCAACAGTGGCTAAGGATGCTCCGCAACTTGCCGCTTGCTTCAATCCGCCTTCGTCAAAGACGAGACGGTGAAACGTTCAATGTAGATCGACAAGGCGGGGAGGCGTCTCGAACCATTCGGGTGAAAGCAATCCTGGGTACGGATGGCGTGCTTCGTGTGCCAGACCATCGCTTCCGCCTTTCAGACCGTCAAAAAATGAAGCAGTGGATCGAGAACCTCGAATCGTCCTCCGACGGAAATACGATCACGGAACGAGTCGCCTTTGGCATGACGGGTCCTCAGTTGGATCGCGTTCGCCGACTACTTTCGACGCCAGTGCGGATAAAAACAATAGACGAACCTTTCTCAAAGTTCTTTCAACATATCCAATCGATCACAACAATCCCAATTCGAACAGGCGTGGCCACTCGCATTGGTGACGACAAGCCGATCGAGAATGAGCTTTCGGGATTAAGCTGCGGAACCGCCTTGGCTGCAGCATTGCAATCCAAAGGCTTGGCGTGGGCCCCGGCCGTCAGTCCAGACGGCACACTTCGCGTCGATATCATCGACGGACGGACAGCCAAACAGCGATGGCCAGTGGGCTGGAAAACCGAGACGCCGACACGTCAAATGCTACCGAAATTATTTGAATCGCTATCGACTGAAATCGTCGATACGCCTCTCAAAGACGTGCTTGCCGCGATTCAGCAACGACTTGGTGTTCCAATACTCATCGATCATGAATCTATCGCAAGAAAACGAATCGAGCCGATGAAGGTAAAGGTTGCTTTTCCCGCCAAGCGAACATTCTACAAACGCATCCTGGATCGCGTCTTGTTTCAGGCCGGACTGCAAGCGGAAATCCGAAACGATGACGCCGATCGTCCGTTTATCTGGTTGACCCCTCTCTAACTGGCCGCCGCAGCTGGTTACTTGGAACCTTGTAAACGCGGGTCCGTGCGATGAATAATGTCACTCACGCCGGTCTGATTAAATCCTTTATACCCGTCGTTTCGTTCCAGAATCTCGAGATGCGACCCGATCGCGCCTTGATCGGCGAAGGTCTCTGCTTGGCCACGCGTTATCCATCTCTGCTCCACCAGTTGATCGAGCCGTTCTGAGCTAATTTCCCAACATTCGCCGACCGTAAACGCTTGCCGGAGGAAAGCAAAGTCAGTGAAGGGGACCATCGTTTCAATCCCCTGCTCGGCCAATTGTGCGCGTACAGCGTCGAAGTCGAACTGACACTCCAGATGGTGCATGCCGGCTGACAGAAATGAATCGCCATGCAACTTACACCACAAACCGACAGTCCCCAGCGATTCACGTTTCCCCAGTCCTTGGTGAGCAAAATCACCGGCAACTTCATCAGGGGAAAGATCCACGTCGGCAAAAATCACCAAACCACAATTCGAATGCTCCAAGACTTGTGCACCCCATCCTGCTTGAGCACCGGCGTAAAATCGCTCCCGGCATTCAAAACCAAAATGCTCTAAGACCGAAATCAAACTACGAAAGTTTTCGCGACTGCATCGATACGTGTGGTGATCATGATTCGCCCACCCAACGGCTAACGCATCCTGCCGCTGTTTTTGGATTCTGGCCGCATAGTTGCGGGACTGCCAATAATCTCGCTCGGTCGAGAAAAACAAGTCACAGGCCCAATCACGCCCCAACTTATCCGCGACAACGTCGAATGCCTGCCGAGCATGGTCGAAGCCTGCTTGACCGTCGGCACGAATGCGTTCACGCATCAATCGAGCCCCATCGACAATCATTTGCCGCTGGACATCTGTCGCCAAACTGGGCACCATCCCCAGATTGCCATGTCGTTCTACAACCCAGAAAGTAGCGTCCGGGCTCCGTTGCACAGCGACGATTCGCAAATTCGCAACCGCCACCAGACTGGGCGAATCTTGCGTGTCATGAAGTCGACAAAAATCATCCACTGACTGCACTTTCATCGCCACTCCCACTTCACCGTCGTCCTGGGGCCGGTGAATGGTCGGAAACAATCCTTGCGCGTGACACCACCCATTCGCAGCGGAAGATGGCTGAAAGCCGAGTCGAACGAGCTGATCGTCGGATACCACTGCCTCACGAAGTGTCAGGTGATCAATCCAATCGACTAGACGGGTACCTGTCTCACGCAACAAACGATCGCGCCAATCGGCGATAACTGGACTTTGTTCGCAGAATTCCTGCAGCGCATCCTGCAGAAATGACCAGGCTTCCGGCTGACATTCCCATTCGGACCCCAACTCTGACAGTTTGTTTGCATCGGTCATACGAGGATCTCCTGTTTGTCGGTTGCATCAATATCAACGCGATGGCTCGCATCATCCGTACAATTGCCCGGCTCATCACCGTGACGGGAGACGAAAAAGGGGGCTCAACTTATTTATCTGGGTTCGGCTGCCAGCGTATCATATAATTCGTCAGCCTTTTCAATTGGCGACATCGTGCAATTCTATGCTGCACGCTCACGGGCGTCTTGATAAATATCACACGAATGTTGATTGGGATCGCCAACCACAATGGTCGACCCCCTTTTTATCTCAGAACTGGAAAAAACCATGGACCAAGTTTTGTTGTTGGGCGGCGGAAAAATCGGTCGGATGATCGCGAAATTTTTGACCGAGTCTGGTCACTACCGCGTCCGTGTCGCGGACGTCGATTCGGAAGCTCTCGCGAGAATCAAAACGACCACGGATGTGGAAGTCGAAAAACTTGATGTGACCCAACATGACCAACTGTCGAGCTGCATGCAGGACTGCCAGAGTGTGGTATCGGCACTCAGTTTTCGTTTCAATCCATCGGTCGCACAAGCAGCCCTGGAAACGGGCACGAATTATTTTGACTTAACCGAAGACGTTGCTACGACTCGGGCCGTGCGAGACATCGCCAAGCGTTCTCAGGACAATCAAATCTTCATGCCCCAGTGCGGACTCGCACCAGGATTCATCTCGATTGCAGCCCACCATCTCACCAAGTCATTCGATCGTCTTGATCGAGTCCATATGCGAGTAGGTGCTCTCCCCGAGTTTCCCACAGGTGAACTGAAATATAACTTAACCTGGTCGACAGATGGTTTAATCAATGAATATTGCAATCCTTGCGAGGCGATTCACGAAGGCAAACGAATTGATGTTCTGCCGCTCGAGGGGCTGGAACACTTCTCGCTTGATGGTGTCCGATACGAAGCGTTTAACACATCGGGGGGCCTGGGCACACTTTGCGAAACGCTGAACACACAAGTCCGTGAACTCAACTACAAAACGGTTCGTTATTTGGGACATCGACAATTAATGCAATTTCTTGTTGGTGAATTGCGAATGAGTGAACAACGAGATCAGCTCAAAAAGATATTAGAAGATTCAATTCCCATCACCTTCCAGGATGTGGTCGTCACTTTCTGCACCGTCTCGGGCTGGAGAAATGGAAACTTGGTTCAAATGAGCGATGCTCGTAAGATCTATGCGGAAACGATTGATAACGAACCCTGGAGTGCGATTCAATTAACCACCGCAGCCGGCATCTGCGCCGTGATCGATCTGGCCCGGGAGGGACATTTGCCGCCAAAAGGATTCGTCAAACAAGAGGATGTCAATTTCGATGACTTCCTCAACAATCAATTTGGTCGACGTTATGCAAACCAAGCGGCAACCCGTTTCAGCAACGCAAGCAGCCAAGGAGAGACCAATGAGTAATCCATTGCAGCAAAGTCTGCAAAGAATGGGAGTTTCCGACTCGGCGGCAATCATGGTTGGCAACAACTCGATCGCCGGGCAAGGAAACGTATTGAAGGTCGACTCTCCCATTGACGGATCGTGCCTTGCCGAACTGACGCTGGCAACCCCCGCCCAGACCCAAGAGGTAATCCAAGAATCGGTTACCGCATTTCATGACTGGCGCACTGTCCCGGCTCCACGTCGTGGTGAATTGGTGCGACAACTGGGGGAAATACTCCGAGAACACAAAGCCGACTTGGCCACGGTCGTATCCTGGGAAGCGGGCAAGATCACCCAAGAAGCGTTGGGCGAAGTCCAAGAGATGATCGATATTTGCGACTTCGCGGTGGGGCTCAGCCGACAGTTGTATGGCTTGACCATTGCCAGCGAGCGACCGCTGCATCGACTCATGGAACAATGGCACCCTTTGGGACCCGTCGGCATCATCACGGCATTCAATTTTCCGGTCGCAGTTTGGGCTTGGAATGTGGCCTTAGCCATCGCCTGCGGTGACTCCGTCATTTGGAAGCCTTCGGAAAAGACTCCGCTTTGTGCGCTCGCCTGCCAGAGCCTGTTTAATCAAGTGTCGAAAAAATTCCAGGATGCACCCGACGGATTATCGAGCGTGATTGTGGGCGGAGCCGATACGGGACAAACACTCGCCGCCGACAATCGCATCCCGCTCATTTCAGCCACAGGATCCGTACCAATGGGCCGAGCCGTCGCCCAAACCGTCGCCAGTCGCTTGGGACGCAGCTTGTTGGAATTGGGCGGAAACAATGGAATGATCGTTACCCCGTCAGCAGATCTCGAACTTACCATTCGCGGGATCGTTTTTGCTGCAGTCGGCACTTGTGGCCAACGCTGCACCACGCTGAGACGGCTGATTGTTCACCATTCCATCGCCGACCAAGTCATCAGCCGATTGCAGCAGGCCTACCAAAGCCTGCCGATTGGCGATCCAACCCAACCGGGGACCCTGGTCGGACCGTTGATTGACGAGCGTGCAGCTCAAGCGATGGAAGGCGCCATCGAAGCAGCTCAGTCGCAGGGCGGTAAGTTGATAGTTGGCGGCGAACGTGTCAAACAAGACGTTCCACCCAATGGTACTTACGTTCGACCAGCGATTGTCGAAATTGACAGTCAGGCTGAGATTGTGACGCAAGAAACATTCGCGCCGCTGTTGTATGTCATGCGTTACGAAAGCCTGAACGACGCTATCGAGATCCACAATGCCGTACCGCAAGGACTCGCATCGGCGATCTTTACCAGCAACGTACGAGAAGCGGAACTATTCTGTTCACCCGCCGGCAGCGACTGCGGAATCGCAAATGTCAATATTGGAACCAGTGGGGCGGAAATCGGTGGCGCGTTTGGCGGCGAAAAAGAGACAGGCGGCGGTCGGGAGTCCGGATCAGACTCCTGGAAAATCTACATGCGCCGAGTCACCAACACGATCAATTACTCCACCGATTTGCCACTGGCACAAGGGATCAAGTTCGATACCTAGGTGTTAGACGGACTCGTGCGATGGCCACCCGCAGCACTCGCTCAGAGCAAGTCATCGAGTTCATCCACGAGTTGGCTGAAGTATTTGAGTGCGGTATTGACCGGCTGGGGCCGCTCCATATCAACGCCCGCATCGCGGAGCAGATCGAGCGGATCTTTGGAACAGCCAGACTTGAGAAAGTTGAGATAAGCTTGCAAGTCAGTCTCCCCACCCTTCAAGACACGCTGGCTTAAAGCGATGGCTGCTGACAATCCGGTGGCGTACTTATACACATAGAAGGCGCGATAGAAATGCGGAATCCGCAAACACTCCAATGACAATTGATCGTCGATCGTGAAATCGGGACCGAAGTATTTAACCAACAGATCTCGATAGACGGTTTGGAATGCCTGTAGCGTCAAGGGCTCACCCGCCTCCGCCATTTCATGCGTGATCTTTTCGAATTCGGCAAACATCGTCTGGCGAAAGATCGTACCGCGTATGTCATCGATCTCGCGATTGATCAAGAAAGCTCGACGCTTCTTGTCAGTCGTATTCTCCAATAAGTGATGGCTCAGCAGCTCTTCGTTGAACGTGCTGGCAACCTCGGCAACAAAAATGGTGTAATCGTAGTATTCGAACGACTGATGACTTGACGACAGGTAACTGTGCATCGAGTGCCCCGCTTCATGGGCGAGCGTAAAGACATCGTTGAGCACTGTTGGCTGGTAGTTCATCAGGATATACGGATCACCATCAAACGACCCACAACTAAAAGCACCACTTTGTTTGCCTTGATTCGGATAGCGATCACACCAGCGTTGACTCAGCCCCTGCTCCAAGACCGAGCAATATTCATCGCCTAACGGCCGCAAAGCGTCAATGATCACTTTCACGGCTTGCTTCCAGGTGTGTCGCGTCTCGAGGTCGCTCAAAATCGGCACATAAGTGTCGTAATGCCGCAAGTCGCGAAGCTTCATTTTTCGCCGACGCAAGTCGTAGTATCGATGCAGGGCAGGCAGATTACGATGCACGCTGCCAATCAGTTTTTCGTAGACGGAATCAGGCACGTTGTCGGGGAATAGCGCGGCGTGCAGGGCAGAATCATAACCGCGTGCCCGGGCATAGTAGACATCCTTTTGAATCGATCCATTTAACGTTGCGGCGATCGTATTCTGATGGGCCTCGAACTGTTTGTAGTAAGTTGTGAACGCTTCCTTGCGAACCTTTCGACTTGGTGAGACAAGTAGCTGGCCAAACGTGGCGTTACTCAACTCAACCTGCTCGCCCTTCTCATTCTTGACCACGCCGAACTTCATATCGGCATCCAATAACTGTCGAAACGTTCGGCTGGCAGTCTGCGACATTTCCGACTGCATCGCCAGCAACTGTTCTTCGCGTTTGCCAAGCGTGTAGGGTTTTGAACGCACTAACCTATCAAGTGTCAACCGATAGTGTTTTAACTCAGGCGAATTCATCAACTTCTTCAGCTTTGCGCCGGATAATGCCAACAGCTCCGGACGAATAAAGCTGGCCTCTTCCGCAGCGCGAGCCGCAATGTTTTGAAATTGCCCCATCCGATTCTGCGAGTCACCATCGGCCTGATCTTGGGCCGTATTGAGAAATGCATAAACGCCCAACCGTTCCGCCAAGCGGTCAAAATCAGAATCAAACTTGAGGCATTTCGCCAACGTCTTAGGGCTCTCCCCCAACTTGCCACGAAAAGCTGCAAATCCGGAGATCTGGCGTTTCATTTTTTTCAGATCACGCTCCCAGGCTTTGTCGTTGGGGTAAAGACTGGAAAGATCCCAAGTGTCATCAACTTTGACGCGTGAGCGCGAAGGTAGACGTTTGACTTTACTCATCGGTCCTCTTGACTTTCGTGAAGAAAAGGGCGTTCGTCTTAGCTAAGATCACCCATCACCATTGGACGACTGCGGCACCCCAGGCCAGTCCTGCACCAAAGCCGCACAGTAAGACTCGATCGCCGCGAGACAGATTACCCGCGCCGTAGGATTCATCAAGTCCAAGAGGAATGCTACCTGCGGAAGTGTTCCCAAAGCGATCAACATTGATCAGCATTTTCTCCCGTGGAATGGCGAGCGCCTCGGCCGCCGCTTCGATGATGCGAATGTTCGCCTGATGCAAGACAACCTGTTTGATGTCCTCCAACGTGCAGTTCGCATGGGCAAGAACTTCTTGGAGCGTGTCGGTGAGCGTTCGTACGGCCCACTTGAAGACTGGTCGACCATCCATCTGAATGAACTGCTCCCCTTCTGACAGCGATCGCGGAGTCAAAGGACGCCGCGAACCCCCACCTGGAATTCGCAACAGATCGGCGCCCGATCCATCTGAACCCATCGTGAAAGCCAGAAATCCCTGATCGTCATCGCCCGGACCAAGCAAGACCGCACCCGCTCCATCACCAAACAGGGGAAAAGTCTTTTCATCATCCGGATTCACGATCCGAGTATTGATGTCAGCTCCCACGACGAGGACACGTTGACACGTACCCGCACCAATGAACTGTGCACCCGTTAGCAGAGCGTACATGAAGCCAGCACAGGCCGCATTCAAATCCATAGCTCCCGCTTGAGGCGCCGCAAGACGCTCCTGCAAGAGACATGCCGTCGATGGAATGGGAGCGTCCGGCGTCATCGTCGCCAGCAAAATAAGGTCGATGTCAGCCACATCCGTACCCGATGCGTCCAAACACCTCTGAGCCGCCTCGTAGGCCAAGTCACTCGTCGCCATGTCCGCCGACGCTCGACGACGACTCTGAATTCCCGTTCGTTGGATGATCCAGTCCGAATCGTAACCGAGCTGTCTCAGATCCTCGTTGGTGACAACATCCGGCGGCACGTAGCTACCCGTTGAAAGCAATTGCACACCTGTCAACGAATGCATTCGATTCCGCTGAGAAGCTTCACAAGTGGGAAGTGCTATCGGGATGTTCCGAGGTTTGATGGCCGGAGAACTGCTCATTAAATACTTTTACTTATGCTTGAAACTGCCGTCGGATGGCTTCCGTTCGGGAACGGCTTCCTCCGAACGATTCTCTGCTTCGTGAGTTTCGAATATAGCAGAATACGTGCCCGGCCTGGATACCCGCCAGCCGGATCGCCCGAATCGGACCTCAATCGCGACAGATCTCAAGGAATAATTATCGAAAATCTCCTGATCGGCTCTCCGCCTTCACGCCCGCCGAACCGCCATTCAGATAGTCCGTCTGCTGGAACGGCGTGTTCGATGCGGAAGCTCTGGACCGAAGAGGGACGAAAGAGCCATTTAATCATTCGTCCCGAAACGGGGCTAACCGGTCGAAACATCCCAACCGAATAACTTCCGTCGCCGCCGCCATTGCAGAACAGCCGCGACCGTGCCCGGTTTGCCGAATTGCCGGCCGGGCGGTGGCTCAGCCAACCTGTCGACACCCCGCCAGCCAACTACAACCCAAACCACCCAAAACACCCCTTATTCAACCCATACTCTCAGGTCACCCAGAAGAAACGAGACTTCCTAACTGTCAGACCTTTCGGGAAAGACAAATCCCTGCCTCTTTCACAAAGAGTTTCGATAATTCCATTACCCAACCCCCGCTAAGGGGTGTTCGACCAAATCGCAGATCGGTACATTCAGGGGAGACAGTTCGCGAAGCATGGACTTGTAAAGAAAAGTCTGTCTGGAATTTGGTAAGGCGGAGGTTAAGCATTACCAAACCAGTTGTTCGCTGCCGGGGGGGCGTGACTTCTTCAGCAAACTGGTTATCGGAATTTAACTTACAGGACGTTCCTTCCAAGACGTGATCATATGTGCTTGCTGGCAATACAGTATCGACTCGTTCCAGAAGCCCCGATTTTGGTGGCCGCTAATCGTGAGGAATTCTATGAGCGACCTTCGCAGCCCCCATCGATTCAATCGGGAAAGCCGCGTGTGCTGTGCGGAATCGATGCTCAGGCCGGTGGCACTTGGCTAGGCGTCAACCAACATGGGTTGGTGATTGGCGTTTGCAATCGACGTAAAGCTTCCTCAACATTCCCTTCCCGCTCGAGGGGCGTACTCTGCCGCGAACTATTAAAATCGAGTTCGGCCGTTCACGCTCGAGACGTGGCGATGGAGGAGTTATCCAGCGGTCGTTACGACGGCGCTAATTTTGTTTGTGTCGACGCCGAAAGTGGCTGGGTAGTTCATGGTGCCGAGGAGATCGACACGGTAGAAATGCATGAAGGTTTGAACATCATTTCTAGTCGAGATTTAAATGATGCACGAGACGAGCGAGTGGAAATGGCCCGGCGCTTGTTAACATTGCACACGCTGGACTCGCCGGTCAAATTCCTGGCTGTCGCCAGCAAGGTTTTTGCTCGACCGCCGTCGCCTCCAGGACGACCAAGCATCGTCATTCGAGACAAAGATCGTGGCACGGTCAGTTCGACGCTAATTTCGCTTGGCAAAAAGCCACGTGACGCGATCTATCAATTTTCCGGTAGTGCACCGGATCGTTCGCGGTACGAAGATTTTTCGCCGCTCCTGCGAGACATTTTGAGCCGAGGTCTCCGTGAGGCGAGCACGAACGCCAACACCTAGTCTTTCGGGCAACGATTTCGAATAAACCACAGGCCGTCGCAACGTCAGTTCGTTGCGACGTTTTTTCTGCGCTTACGATTCCGCTCGTACAACAATGCGTTTCCACTCTTGCCTACTTGCCGGATTGCTCCGGTCTCCCGTAGGCAGTAAGCAATGCGTTGGGCAAAACTGCGATTGATCTTTAAGCCTTCCGCAACGTGCTGAGTGTGAAAGGGTTTGGGCAGGCGTGGCGGCAGCAATTCGGCAAGATCATCTGCCGTACGAAACTGATGAATATCTTGAACTTCAATCAGTTTTTGGTCTTCGACTTCATGATCCCTTTCACGATGCCTTCGCCGCTTTCCGTGGCCGGGATACCTGTATTCTTCCACGAAGACTAAAGGGACTTCGAGCAGCAGATTCGGGTGGGGAAACACTTTACTAAAGTAGACAAGCTCGTGAAACACTTCCAGGATCGTACAACGTTTGGGGCTCATCCGGCGATCGATAATTCGCCGGCCTTTGCCACTCCGTTTGATGAGCCGCTTCATGGCAATAATTGGTTTCACGACACGGACACGATGCTCCCCAACGAGCTGTTGAATCTTGTTGCGAATGGCCGCCAACGAACCGTGTTGAATTTCAATTAACTCATCACCCGAAACCACATCGATTCGATAACGATCGAGTTTGACCTCGAGATCGGCCTCTGAATGGGCGTAGGCGTCTTTGAGTTGACGATGCAACGAAGTTTCCATGAGATCAGTCGGGCATCCAATCCGGGCAAAGTGAAAGCAATGCTGTCGCCAAAAGGTGTCCAGCGTCCCTAGAGGATATCGACCAATCGCAGAAACGGGTTGAACGAAGCTGCCAGCAAATCTGCCGGACTCCTTTTGCCGCCTCCGTTTCGCGGCGATCTCCAATCGATTTAGCGGGTTACGAAGACTGGGGTTCGATTCCAAAATCGCGAATGGTGAGCAGTGTTTTCAGGGGCACCCCACGACTCGCGAAAGCCGTCTCCCCGCCCTCAAGCCGGTCAATAATCGCCAGTGCTCCAATGACCTTGAGACCAAAATCTCGTGCTCGATCAACGGCTTTCAAAGCACTGCCGCCGGTCGTGACCACATCTTCGACGATGAAGACCCGATCTCCAGGATTCACCGGGCCTTCGACCATTCGACCTTTTCCGTGATCTTTCATTTCTTTCCGGACAATGAAGCCCCGCAAGCCGCGAGATTTCTGCCCCGCCAAGGTGATGATCGCCCCGGTAATTGGGTCGGCGCCAATGGCCATGCCTCCTACCGCATCAGGCGAATCCGCAGCCATGAATTCCAGCATGCCGGCACCGATCAAATTGGCCCCGCGGGAGTCAAGCGTTACTTTACGACAGTCGAGGTAAAACTTGGCCTTCTTACCGGAAGCGAGGGTAAAGTCACCAAATTCCAAGGCTTGCTCACGAACCAAATCGATCAGAGCGTTGCGATCATATTCCGACATGCGACTCCCACCAATAAATCTCGACCACGTTTTTGACGGACGAACCTATCGTATCGTCCGCGGCCGTTGATCGTAAAGGAGGGCAAGTTGGAAATACGTCCTCATCGTCGTACGGTCAGCCGGGAACCGATCGAAAGGATCGCATTCAGATCAGCGACGTCGGATTGGCTCACAGCGATACAGCCCGCATTGGGACTTCCCATATCGACATGAATACCCACATTGTGGGCAGCTGTTACTTGTTCGCCCCGCAAACCGATCCAGTACGAGCCGTAGGGATTACTTGGGTCTTCGCGACTCACACGATAACCAGTGGTGCGATCGAAGTACTCTCGACCAGCCTCTTTTGAAGCAACTTCGTAGTCACCCTCTGCGATTGGTGTACCGGCTCCGATGCGCGCGGCGAATCGACCGGCGTAATGACGACCAAGAAAGACCGTAATCTCAGCTTGCTCTGATCGCAATTCAGCACGAAATGGTCCCTTGACGACCTTGAGTGATTCACCCGGATAGAGTTCATAGGGCGTCGCAACGCCGTTGATGCGGGCGAGGAAGTCGACGGGAACCTGATACTTGGCCGCTATCTCACCCAACGTCTCACCCTCTTGGACAACATAGGCGGGCTCCATGAAGCTCTCTTGCGAATAAATCACCGTTCCCGCCAATTCATCCAAGGCAGCCGTACAACGTCGAGCTTGTTCCGTTGACATCGACGGTTCGTTGTACCAGATCGATAGCGTCATCAAGGCATCTTCGAGCTTGCCAGTGTTGATACTTGACTGAGCCAATTTCCAGGCTTCGTCGAAACCATTAGCCTTCCCGCTCAGATCAGCGGATGCCTCTCCGACAGGCGGAATGACCGGGTCGGAAGTTTCTGGATAGCTGGCGGCAGGTTGCTGGTCATAAGAGTCATCGGCGGAGGTTCCAGCATCCGCCCCAAACGGCTGCTGCGGAGCTTGCATACCGGGCAATTGCGAAGCAGCGACCTGCGAGTCTGGGACCGTCGAGCCGGGGCCGGGTGGGTTAAGGGTTGCAACGTCGCTCTCTGGTAAATTCCCTGATGCGGTCCCTGGTGCGTCCGTCTGGGGGGAATATCCATAAGGATCGCTATCCGTTGCAGCGGGACTTGCTGTCGAGGCAGGGAAAGGATCCACCCAATCATTGGTGACACGCTCGACTTCCAGACTGGGTTCTGTCTGAGGCGATGCGACTTGCGTCGCTGAGTCTGCGGACAGTTGTGCGCCAGCGGAGGCTTCCGGAATCGTGACGCTGACCCCCATTACATCCGCCTCATCCATCCCACCGAGACTGGCAACAGGTTCGGCAGGTGGATTGCTGAGAACCACATAAGCGCCGTAGCTAACAGCCAGCAAAGTCACCGTTACGATCGCATTCTTTATAGAATTCACCTTCGTCCTCCTTGACGAATTCAACGCTGATTTCTCAACTAGAGGAATCCAATTTCGGTCCCCTTTGTTGCCAGGCTTCTTCTCCATGAATTTCGACGATGCAAACAAACCGTTAGAGGATTACGAGTATCCGGAGCCGGACGTTGACGACGACACGGAAGCGGAAACTGTGCCTTGCTCACATTGCGGCGAACCAATCTACGAAGAAGCTGTGGAATGTCCTTACTGCGGTAATTATGTTCAAGCGTCGACCAGCGTCTGGTCTGGTCGTCCCATCTGGTGGCTGATCATCGGAGGCATTGGCGTTGCTGCAGTCATCTACACGCTATCGCTCGCCAGATAACCGTCGACTTTTCAGCGCGGCGAATCATAGGAGATGTGGCAGCCAGCGGCTAGGCCGATTTGCGGGAAAATCAACGCCAAGCTGAGAGTTGCTCGATCCACGATTCAAACCAACTCGGATAGTTTAGCCCGACTTGCGAGTCAACTGCTGAAACTGGTCCTTCAGTAGCTTTGTGATCGGGCCCGGCTTCCCGTCGCCAATCACGCGATTATCCACTTTGATCACCGGCACAACCTCGGCCGCACTACCGGTCAAGAAACACTCGTCGGCGACATAGACATCATGTCGCGTCAAAGGAATTTCCCGCACGACAATGGATTTTTTCTTAGCGAGATCGATTACCGCCTGACGTGTGATACCGTCCAGAATGCCTGCGTCGATCGACGGAGTCATCAGTTCTCCCTGATTGACAAGAAAAACATTGTCGCCGGTACACTCGGCCACTTCGCCTTTGTGATTGAGCATCAGAGCTTCGACGCAACCGGCCTGGGTACCCTCAATTTTCGCCAGCACATTGTTCAAGTAGTTCAGTGACTTGATCCGTGGGCTCAACGCCGCGGGATGATTTCTAATCGTACTCGCCGTAATGATCTCTAATCCGTTCTCATAGTACTCAGCCGGGTAGAGAGCGATCTTGTCCACGATAATAATCACTTGCGGATTACGAGTCCGCTGCGGATCGAGTCCAAGCGACCCCACACCTCGCGTCACAATCAATCGGATGTAGGCATCGGGAAGCTTATTTTTGGCTAAAGTTTCTTTAACCGCTAATCCCATTGCCTCACGGCTGATGGGAATCTCCAAGAGAATCGCTTTGGCAGAAGCCCAAAGCCGCTCCAGATGCTCATCCAAGCGAAAAACGGCGCCACCGTAGCTCCGCATCCCTTCGAAGACACCATCCCCATAGAGCAACCCATGGTCGTAAACGCTGACCTTGGCATCTTCCGTATCGAAATAAGTACCGTTGATGTAGACCTGCAGTGCCATCGATCGCTTAACTTCTCGGTTACGAGTTTAGGGAGCCGTCCACCGACGAGGAGTGAATTGCCTTGGAAATGTTAACTCTACTCTACTCACCGACAGAGTTCATTATTCTGGACATCTTCCGTCCGGAATGGGAATTTTAGCGGTTGGGCCTGCAATCAGCTGCTAGGCAAAGCTGACGCGCCCTTCGACCAATTGCACAACTCGATCCGTCTGCTGAGCTATGGCTGAATCGTGAGTCACCATGACTATAGTGAGCTTCTGATCCTGGTTCAAGGACCGCAGGAGATCCATAATCTGAACACCCGTTTGGCGGTCCAGGTTGCCGGTCGGTTCATCAGCCAGCAGGATTTGGGGGCGATTCAAAAGAGCTCTTGCAATCGCTACTCTCTGCATTTCACCGCCAGAAAGTTCACTAGGCCGGTGCTTCAAGCGATGCGACAGCCCCACTCGCTCAAGCAATTCACTTGCCTCCCGGCGAAGCTGCTTCCGTTTGCCCCAGTAGGCGGCAACGGAATGACCGATCATCGCCGGCAAGATCGTATTCTCAAGCGTCGTGAGCTCGGGCAACAAGTGATAGAACTGAAAGACAACGCCAATATCTCGATTTCGCATTCCATCACGTTTGGCGGGCGTCAGATTGTCGATCCTGCGGTCCTGGAAATGGATCTCACCACTGTCGGGAGCATCCAAAGTCGCGAGCAAATGGAGCAAGGTACTTTTCCCAGATCCACTTTTCCCCACGATGGTCATGAATTCGCCGTCCCCTACCTGGACGTCAACCCCCTTGAGTACCGGAACCTGAACAGGCCCCTTCCGGTAGCTTTTGCGCAGATCACACGCTTCCATGACGGCCTCTCCGACCATCGGCTGTGTTACCCGGGTCTCGGGAGCGACACGAAAGTGAGGTCCACGTAAGCCTTCGGCTTGCGTGGAGCTCGCGAGTTTTTCTCGGGCAGTCGTCAATTTACTCATATCGCAAAGCCTCCACAGGGTGCATCCGAGCAGCTCGAACCGCAGGCAGAACGCTCGCGATCACAGCAATCAGCATTGCCCCAGCAACGATCCAACCGACCGTGTAAGCGTTGATGATTGTCGGAATCTCTTGAAAATAATAGATCGTTGGATCGAACACTTCTCGCCCCGTCACCATCTCCAACACGGCTGCGATACGATTGATGTTCACGACGAATAGCAATCCCAACACCATCCCCACGCCCGAGCCAACACAACCCAACGAGAGACCATAGCCCAAAAAGATGGACATGATTCCACGGCTTGTCGCCCCCAAGGATTTGAGGACACCAATATCACGAGTTTTTTCGACAACAATCATGAAGAAGGTTGCCAGGATACCGAAACCGGCCACCGCAATAATTAAGAACAACAAGATGTTCAGGATCGTCGTCTCCATTTGAACGGCTGCCAAAAGTGGCCCTTGCATGTCTTTCCAAGTTTGAATCCGGTACGGAAACAATTCGGCCGGAAACCGCTCTCGTAGTTTGTCGCGGGCCGCATTCAGATCCACCCCGTCACGCAACTTGATTTGAATCGAGCTGACAGCACCAGCGCCCGTCTCGGGGTTAATCATCCCACGCAGATACTGGAGCTGCCCGATCGGAATAAAAGCAAATGTCGAGTCGTATTCACTCATTTTACTTTCATAGAAATCACACACCGTAAAGTTGGCGCTGACCGCCTGAGGTGGCGTCCCCGCGGTCGGAAACGTGACTTTTACATCATCACCTGGTTTGCAGAGAAACAGATCAACAATTTCGCCCTCGGGGGTCCGATGGCGAATATTGGAGGTCGCAATTCCTAACACGATACCCACATGCTGCTGCGTCGCCGCATCAAACGTACGGGCATCATTTTCTTCATCCGTTACTGCCTCGAATGGATCGCTGCCAATGTCAAATCCAAACGGGCTATCATCACTGTCGGCGACACTCTCCGTTTCAGGAATCGTATTCGTTGCCCCATCGCCCCCGTTGTCTTGAGGAGTCGTTTGATTCAACTTCTCCATCTGTTCGCGATAGTACCGTTCCTGAGCAACTTTGACACGACGGTACGCCCAGCCCGCCTCTCGCAAGCGAGAATCGTAGCCCCGTTCGTACAAATCAAACGAAAGTTTTTCACGGTTTTGAGGATGCAGTAAATACTTACCAAATTCACTCACATTGGCGTAGGAACGTTCATCAATGCCGATCAGGTTGACCTGCTTCGTCATCCATTGCCCACGTACTTGAAAACTTAACATCGCGGGAATGTGAACCGTCGAAGTTAATCCGGTCAAATCATCCCCGATGACCTCGCGAATCTCGTTCTCCAGCTCGGTCGGATCCAGAATACCTTCCATGCTGTGAGCTTCGACGACAACGTCAGATAGAATGCCGTGTAGCCGCTTGTGCATCTCACTCTGAAATCCCGACATCACACTGTTGACGACAATCATCGTGGCCACGCCAAGCATCACACTCATGATGGATGCCAGCGCAATGTAACGGGTACGGAGATATCTCAGACAGAGAAGCAGCTTATACATGGCCATTCCTTTGGCGCGAAAATCGATACTGGCACCGCGTGAGAATCCTTTCCCACCACCAAGTGTGACAGCTAAGAAGCAATTTCTGGGCGAAGTAACGGGAACAGAATCACGTCCCGAATCGTTTGTGTGTTGGTCAATAGCATGACTAGGCGGTCGATGCCAATACCTAATCCACCAGCAGGCGGCATGCCGTGACGCAGAGCGCGAATAAAATCGTGGTCCATTTTAGCCATCGAGTCTTCATCCGACAGCCCTGCTAGCTGCGTCTTGAACAGCTCTGCTTGCAAATCAGGGTCATTCAATTCCGTGTAAGCGTTAGCCACTTCCATCCCCTGCACGAACAGCTCAAAACGCTCGGCAATCTCAGGCTGGTCCGACTTTCGCTTCGTCAACGGACAAATGCTAGCGGGATAGTCGATCACAAAAATCGGCCCCACCAGCGAGTCTTCGACTTTCTCTTCGAAAATCTCGTTCTTGATTACATCCGGATGGCGACCTGCTGTTTCGATACCAAGTTTGCTCGCGAGTGCTTGAACCGCCTGTTCGTCAGAAGCATCGACCCCGGTACATTCCTGAAACAGATCGGCGTAGGATCGCCGTGCAAACGGCGGTGAGAAATCGATGGTGGATTCGCCCCAGGGCAATTGCTGCCCACGTCCAAGTTTCGCGATAGCATCCAGAATAATCTGTTCGGTCAAGTCCATCATCGTTTCATAGTTGCCGAACGATTCGTAGACCTCGAGCATGGTGAATTCAGGATTATGTCGAGGGCTTATCCCTTCGTTTCGATAGACACGCCCCAACTCATAGACGCGTTCCATTCCGCCGACGAGCAATCGTTTGAGGTGCAGCTCGAGCGCGATTCTGAGGAACAGCTCGAGATCCAAAGTGTTGTGGTGGGTGACAAAGGGTCGAGCAGCCGCCCCACCGGCAATCGAATGCAACGTGGGCCCCTCGATTTCGCAAAACTCTTGTTTCGCGAGGGTCTCCCGCACGGACGCAACAATCTTTGTTCGATCGAGAAAGCGAGGCAACACACCTTCGGTGTAGGTCAAATCAAGATACCGCATTCGCTGTCGCAGTTCAGGATCACTTAAGCCATGATGTTTTTCGGGGGGTGACTCGAGTGACTTACAAAGGAAATGTAAGCTTTCGGCAAAGATGGTGACTTCGCCGGTCTTCGTTCGCCGCAGCTGACCATCAACTCCGACGATATCCCCCAGATCAAAACAATCGGATAGCTCCCAAGCTTGCTCGCCAACCTGTTTCTTACCGACGAACAGCTGAATCTGCCCAGTTTGATCTCGAATGTCGATGAACTTCAGTTTGCCCGTGTCGCGCATCAGGACGATGCGACCAGCAGCTCGAACTTTTGGCCCGACGAGTTCACCCTTTCCCTGATCGGCAAGCCATTGTCGAAAATTGAAGTCGGGATCAGCATCAGGATCTGCAGGATCTGGTAGCTCCATTTGCTCGCCAGATTCCGTATGAAACCTCACTTCGCTGACTCGGTCGCGGAGCTGTGCAATGGACTGACGGCCGTCAAAGCGACTGCCCCAAGGATCCACTCCCAACTCTTGAATGCGTTGCAGCTTTTCGCGACGCGACTGTTCTAGACCACCACTGGTTTCTTGCGCTGTTGTCATGACCCTTTACCCTACCTTGACGTCCAAAACCGGCCTCGGCGAATCGAGACATTCTAGTGCGTCGGCCAATAAGATGGTAGGTGCCGGCAGACCGCAACGGATTACTCAGCGCAAACTTATTTCTTAGTGTCGGTTTGCGGAACAAGCTTTGCGAGTTTTTGACGAACGCCAGGTACGATTCGACTCGCATTTTCATAGTAGACACGACGCAAGACTTCATCTGGCAAACCAATTCCGTAGATCCGCCAAAACCCTTGGGGCGGAAAATCCTTTTCGGAATAAGGGAAGTACTCGTCAAACGTCTCGAGAAAACGCCAGTAGAGGCGCAAACGAGTCTCCGGCCAGGGCCCGTCAGTCCCAAACAGAATGCGATCGGAATGTTTCAAGAAGAACTTACGCGCCGTGTAAGGTTGTCGGCCCAATTCTCCGATACGTGAGGCCAATTCGACGTAAAGGTTGGGATATTGATCCAGCCACTCACTTACCGTCTGCAAATCTTCCGGATTATTGGCCAGATGGGCTCCGATAAAGATCGTTTGCGGCTGTCGATCGATCACTCGATTACGAGCGGCAAGTAGCTCTTCTCGACTGGGAAAGGCATCACCATAAAAACTCCAATCTGGATGTCGGCTCAATTCCTCCCAACGTTCATTGGTCTCGTCAATTGGACGAAAGAACGCGGCTGGATCGGCCGTATGAATGATCACCGGTAACCCGAGTCGCCCGCAAGCCTCCCAAATCGGATTCCAACGCGGATCGTCAATCCGCATCAGCGAACCGTCTGCGTTTCGATAATTCAGCCCAAAGCGTTTAAAGATTTTGAGTCCACTCGCCCCCTGCTGGGCCGCCGCTTCCAAACTCATGACGGTTCGCCGCACAAAATCGGGCCGCTGGCAATCCCAGCTGCTCGGATCATCTTCCTTACCATCCCCCCGCCAATCGATATTCGCGAAGACGACAAACCGATCCTGATACTTCTCATTCAGCGCTTGTTGATGTTCGAGCAGCATCTCGGGCAAACGTCCATCGAGGCTTGCGCAAATGGCAATCCCATTTCGATCCATCACGCGGACAAAATCATCCAAACGCTGCAGGGACCCTTTGAATCGGTGATGAAAGTGCGTATGCACATCAACGACGGGATATCGAGCCCGATTGACACCAGCCTGCCGCAGGCGCAGCATCGGTTGCGGGCGGAATTTATCGAGTGGCAGCGCTGCCGAGGACGAGGTTGGTTGATCCCCTCTCGTTCCCTCCGAGACCGCCTGCAAAGGCAACCAAGACTGAAACAGCAGGATGCCCGCCAATCCGGCTACCAATAACGTCACAATGCGTATGAACCAACGCAGGGGTCGGGGATCGCCGATCAACTTGAACGCTCCGAACGAAAGTAGAATGCATTGCGTAACAACCTTTGCTACATTTATCGTAACAGGAGGCGCGAGGCGATGCCGAACATTTCCGCAATCTGTCCATCTCAGGCATTTCCCTCAGGCAATATCATCAGTGTATGACGGCCGATCGAACTGAACAGCAATCATCGGAAGAACAACAACGATCGCGTGAGTTAAGCCACGAACGAGCGGCTCCGCCATTACAGATTCCCGGCTATCAAATTCGACAATTCTTGGGATCGGGCGCTTACGGCGAAGTTTGGGTCGCCATCGATGAAAATACTGGGCGGCGCGTCGCGATCAAGTTCTACACCCATCGCGGCGGATTAGATTGGTCACTCCTGTCGAGCGAAGTCGAAAAATTAGTGTTTCTCGCCGCAGACCGATACGTGGTCCAATTGCTGGATGTCGGCTGGGATGCCACCCCACCCTACTACGTGATGGAGTACGTGGAAAATGGCTCGCTCGAAGACTACCTGGGTGAATATGGAGCATTACCCACGGGAGAAGCTGTTGAAATCTTTCGAGACGTCGTCAGAGGTCTCTTGCATTCACATGGAAAAGGCGTGTTGCACTGCGATCTTAAACCCGCCAACATTTTGCTGGACCAAGACAATAAACCGCGGTTAGCTGATTTCGGCCAATCTCGCCTCTCCCACGAACAGACACCTGCACTCGGCACCCTGTTCTATATGGCGCCGGAACAGGCTGACTTGGAAGCCGTGCCTGATGCCCGCTGGGATGTCTACGCACTGGGCGCGTTGCTTTATTGCATGCTGACAGGAGAAGCACCCTATCGAAGTAAAGATGCCATTTCCGAAATCGATTCCGTTCGTAGTCTGGACGACCGCTTGCATCGCTATCGAGAATTCCTCAAGGCGCACCCAGCAGCCAACGAACACCGCGCGCTCAAAGGCGTCGACGGCCAACTGGCTAACATTGTGGATCGCTGCCTGGCGATCGATCCCGATGAGCGGTATCCCAATATACAAAGTGTCAGCGACGCTCTTACCAATCGAGATTTGTCGCGTGATCGGAAACCGTTATTAATCCTTGGCCTGTTGGGGCCATTGCTGATCCTGATGGTCACAGCAATCTTTGGTTGGTGGGGCTACGAAAGAGCGTTGTCCAGTTCGCAAACCCTCCTGTTGAAACGAGGCAAAGAGAGCAACAAGTTTGCGGCCGACTTTGTCTCGGAAGCAGTCGCGAGACGAATTGAAGGATACTTCCGCGACGTCGAAAATGTTGCCACCAACCCAAACTTCATCAAAACACTCAGCGAACTCACCGAGAACGGCGAGATCTTCGCAATCACGGAGCAACTGCGTGGCACGGAAAGCCCGCCGGAACTCCGCAGCAAACTTGAACAACACCCGCAGCGTCAGGCATTGCAAAGCACCCTGCAAGATTTGCAAGACAAATCCAAACAAAAAGACATCGCCAGCTGGTTCGTCACGAACCAACTAGGCATTCACCTCGCAGCGGCCTTCGATTCTCCCACCGCAAAATCATCGATCGGTCGCGACTATTCATATCGAACCTATTTCCATGGCGGACCCACGGATCACCCTGCTCACCCTACCCCGATCCGCCAAACACATCTCTCTGCCGTGTTCCAAAGTACGATCACTGGCATTTGGAAAGTTGCCGTTTCCACCCCGGTGACAAGCAATGACGGCCAACTCTTGGGCATTGTCGCTTTGACAGTCGAACTCGGACGAATCGGTGAACAGCTTGACGAAACGAACGAACGCCAGTTCACTACACTTGTCGACGGGCGTGAAGGCAACAGCAAGGGTGTCATCCTCCAACATCCTCTCTTTACTGAGATCTTGGCTCGCAACGAGACATTGGACACCGAATTCAGCACCAACGAGGCCTATCGGATTCCATTAGATGCACTTGATGATTCCAACATTTATCGCGACGTTTTGGGCCAACATCGCGAAGGAGCTAATTTCGACCAAGATTGGATCGTCGCCAAGCGTGAAGTGCAACTCGACCCAAATGCACTCAATACGACGGGCTCCCCAATCGACACCGACACAGGCCTTGTCGTTATCGTGCAAGAAAACTACCAAAATGCGACACAACCGATCAATCAATTAGGACATTCACTTCTCGTCAGCGGCCTGCTTGCCTTAGGCGTTGTGGTGCTAGTCGTTTTCATAATCTGGTTTCTGGTGGCTCGCGCTCTCCGCGACCCCAATGAGAACGTCCGAAGAAATGGACTTTTTCGCTCGAGCACTTCAACAATCCACAGTATGGACACGATTGAATTACCCAGTCGCATGAAACGCTGATCCGCGCGATTCCGTAACTGGGTTTCAACAGCGTCAATTCAGCACGACAGCTGCTGATCGAATGACTACTTTTCGGCCGGCAACAGATCCGCTTCGTCTAGCCAACAGTGCATGATGGTCTTGCGTGAATTCGTTGTATAGATCACGTGAATCTTTCCATCGCTGGCCTGAATCCCGCAGGGATAGGCAAAGGTTTGGTCTCCATCAGCAAGCACCTTCCGGATCGAATAGCTTTTGTCACCATCGGTTGAAATCTCCATCACCAGCGGAGTTCGACGGCTAAAGCTATCGTTATAAAGCAAAGCCAGATGCCCATTATTCAAACTAAAAAAATCAACGGCCGCATTCGGATTCGGCCATTTTGTCGCTGTTCCCGGCGACCAGGTACGGCCTCCATCTCGCGACTCAGAACGCACAACATAGCCACGTGTTTCCGGCAAATAGTCACCCCCGCGACGGTTATAGCAGACGTAGTAGTCATCAGAAACTTTAGCGACGGCCGGCTGAATACAGCCAGTTTTAAAACCGATTCGATTCGTTTCGGACCACTCCTTGGTTGCCTGATCATAGCGTAAAAAGAGTGACGTGCTTCCTGCGCCGACGACTTCCGTATCTTCACCCTGCTCATGATACACGGGCAGGAGGTAGTCCCCATCGTCCAAGACGATCGGATGACTCCGAACCATCATGCCTTGCTCGATCGCAATCAAGAACGGATCTGACCAAGTCACCGCGTCGTCGGTCGAGATCTTGGCTTTGATCCTGGAAGTCGACCAGGTATCGCCGTAGCGAGTCAGATAGAACAGCCAGACGACACCATCAGGTGCTTGCCAGACAACGGCATTTCCCTCGGACCGGTTCGGCGTATCCGCAATAATCTTTGGTGTCGACCAAGCAGATTCACCTTGGGGTTTCCGGGCCCCGTAGATCGCCGTATCGTCCTGATACTCTCCACTCCCGCCATAAAACACGAGAAAAAGATCCCCGTTTTGAAGTTCGTCAAAGCTCGCCGGATGCTTGTAGGGCCCACCGGGATCCTCCGGACCGAACACCTTTTCAGTCGGGAGAAGCTCGATCTCACCGGACTGCTCCTCCGTCGCGCCCGCCGGTCGCAAGCCCAACAGCAACAAGAAAAAAAAGCCGGCGATCATCCGCCCATTTACTTGCGGCAATAGAACGATCGTGAAAGATTTGTTGAGATATTGATTCATGATAATTTCCGATTGAGCCCCATAAGTCGCTTCAGGAATCCGTACGAAGCGCCCGATCGATTAAGAATTGCATGTGATCCAGATGTGCTTGGGCCTCGGCACCCTCCGCCGAGACCACTGTGACGAATTGTCGAATTCTTCGCAACTGAGAGAGTGCGGCTGACTGCGGTATCGCATTCCCATCACCGGTGGTGTCCAATAGCTTCACCAACCGACGTACGTATTCGATCTGTAGATTCTGTCGAAGCGTATCGTAACCCGACTCGTCAACTGCCATGATTGCATTGGTCAGATCTGACATAAGTTCGAATACAGAATACTCATTTCCATACAGTCGACTGTCCGTAATTCTCGTCAGCACACGAGCATGCATCAGGTGATTGAGAACCGATTTCTGAGCGTTCAAAACACGATCATGCAACAGAGGTTCTTCTCGATCATCAAAGAAATCAAATCCCCGCCGTTGCTGCTGTAGATAACCCAATACATCGCTGGGCAGGACAAAGGCTGAAGGACCAAACAGATGCTCACCAAGTAGTTTCATAGCTCTCTTTTGATCATCCTTCGAGACGGGACGCAGGGGCTGTTTGGCACCCGGTTGCCCATGAAAACCACGATCCACATAGAGTCCACCCACATACCGAGAAGCCACTTCAGCAGCGCGCCGATGCTCCTTCAGCAACAAGAAGAAAGAGTCTCGCAAAGCCTGATAGGAGTCACCATCACGAGGAATTTCACTTTTAATCTTTCCCATCGTCTCTTTGGACAAGGCGATCCGTCCTTCGGCGTAGGCGATTGCGTCGCTGGAAAGATCATAAATCATCACACGCGGGTCAACCGCTTTGCCAGCAGAACGCATGTCATCCGCATCATTGCCAAAGGCTAATTCAGGTTCGGTCGAACGTGCCAGCAACTGGGTCAGGCGTTTTTCCTCTGCATCAGCAGACGGAGCGCTCGATCGATAACCATACTCAATCGCCCAAAGGTCATACGGCCCCGGCTTGGTCGTGTAAAACAGTCCCTGCTTTCCTCCGGGCGGCGCGACGTTAATCGCGGGATAATCCATCACAGATCCGGTAATTCCTGCTTGCTCACCCAACTCACGACTTTGCAGTTCGGCCGGCGTTAACAGCTGACTCGACTTCATATTGTGCATTAGGCCAAGCGTGTGCCCGACCTCATGCAACAACAAATAATGCAACGACTGATTTAATAGGTCCTCAACCTCCATGCGAGAATATCCCGCTGAGCGGAGTGCATGAATGCCAAACACGTTCGAATGTTGAAGTCCAACACCTAAACTACAGAACGGTTGATCTCGCCGCGATTTTGGCGGCGTCGGTGCCAGCACATTTTGAAAGTTAATACGATTTGTCAGGAAGGAAAACTCCAGCATGATGTCGGCTCCCAGAATCTGCCCCGTCCGCGGATTCGTAAAGCTCGGCCCATAACCTCCGAATGGAGGGTTCGGCGAGGAGGTCCAACGCAAAACGTTGTATCGAATATCTCCCGCATCCCACTCGGCGTCATCAGGCTGCGTGCGGATCTGAATCGCGTTTCGAAAACCGGCGTGGGAAAACGGCTCATTCCACGCCAGTACTGCTTTCGCAATTACACCTCTCACCTCCAGAGGTGTTGTATTCTCAATCCACCAGACGATGGGTTCGACGGGCTCGGAAAGCTCTGCCCCTGGATCACTCTTTTTCAAATGCCAACGCCGGATCACGTCTCGATAAGGTGTTGCATCGGTCGACGTCATATCGGTGACTCGCTGAGTGAAGTACCCGACACGAGGATCGTCTCGCCTAGGACGATAATCATTCTTTGGCAATTCGATTAAAGTATGCTGCACGACAATACTTACATTTCGCGCGTCGGTTACATCATCACCACCGCGTACTACTGGCGAGGCATTGTCGTAAACATATCGCACTGTCACCGCCGTATTTTTGGGGTAGCTCTTTAACTTCGTAAAGTTGGTTTTATCAACATTCAAAGCCCCCAGGGTGAATTTCGCTTTCTCGTCCTTTTCGTCTGGAGATGACGACGGCTTGATCTGTTCAAGACTCTCATTCAAGAACAGGTCGTCGGCCTTAATGAGAAATATCTGCTTCGCCTTATCCTCGGCAACAATTTCCGCACTCACCAGAACAGCCGGACTAATGTTGGCCATCGCCGCCCGTTTCAGTGGACTCTTCGCATCAAAATAATAAGCCGTGTTCTGGGCTGTAAACTCCAACTGGCGAAACTGTTTCCGAATCGAAATCACTTCGTTCGCGCGAAAATTCCCACGAAAGTGTCCCACCGAAACGAGACCGTCGACCGTGTGACTGAAGTAAATGAACTCCTTGTTGAGCTGCGGCTTTTTGACAGCAAAATAAGCCTGCCCCGACTCTCGCTCTTGATAAAGCGTAAAAAGACCTTCAAACTTCTGACTATCCTTCACGATTTGCTCGAAAGACTTTTCAGAGCTCGCTGGATTCGAATTCGAGTCGGTTGCGGATTTCGTTGTCGACGCTGTGGGTACTGCCTCATCAGCAAAGACGTTGATATTGCCGATCGTCGTGAGCAGCCCGATGTAAAAAATGAATTTCATGAGTGATTACCTGATACACATTCTCTGAAGATGTTTGTCATCAGCTGCAATGCCATGCGTAGGGAGCTGCCGCTCCCGACCCATTATAAGCGAACCAAGATGCCCCCCCATAAAGTAGGTCATTCTGGAAAAAAGCCGAAAACCACGTAACGACTTGTCGGAAACAATGACACCAGCGAGACGAGCAGTACGAGACGGCCGGCATGGGCACAGCCAAGAATTCTGGCCAAACAGGTAAAAAATGCCCCAACCTCGTCAATAACAAACCCGGCAGGTACGGTTTCCCTACAACGATCGCAGCCGAGGAGGGCTCCGATTGTCCGACTTCAGGATGTCTAAAATCCTCTCGAAAAGCACACAACTTCTATTCGACTCCACCGTTTCTATTCGACTCCACCGTTCAGCTTCGCTTGCCGACAGCCCAAACGACCGTTGGCCGCAATCCACCATCCGCTCCCCTGTTTGCCACATTACCGGGCCTTGAATGGCTTGGCGGTTAAGCTTGATCCCCCAAGACCACTTCGGCCCAACCCCGTACTTTACGTAAGCCGGCCCGTCGGTTCCGTTCAAAACTCAGATGCGGCCTGTTCGCACCAGAAATCACGCCAGCAGGTAATAGGTTTGACGGCACAGTTGATTGCGGCCACAATCTGTCGATGCTTCGGATCGGCTTTTGCGGTGATCCGCTCGCCTGGTCAACTTTACGAGTTCCCTTAGCTTCAACCTCGGATTCTACGTTGGGTCAAACAACGGACCAAATAAAACTGCCCATCATGTGCGGTTATGCATTAGCGGTCGGTGTGATCGCGGGTGTGGGCGCGTGGGCCTTTCGCATGCTCATCGGTTTTTTCCACAACTTGCTTTTTCTGGGCGAGTTGAACTTTCATTATGACGCGAATCTGCATACGCCCCCCAATCCGTGGGGCGCGGCCGTCATTTTCGTCCCGGTTATCGGCGCCCTGCTCGTGGCTTGGATGGTCAAGAACTTCGCCCCGGAAGCCAAAGGGCATGGTGTTCCGGAGGTCATGGACGCCGTTTATTACAACCAAGGTAATATTCGCCCGGTAGTCGCCGTCGTTAAATCGGTCGCATCGGCATTGTGCATCGGCAGTGGCGGTTCGGTCGGTCGGGAGGGCCCGATCATCCAGATTGGATCGGCCTTCGGATCAACATTGGGACAAATCACAAAGCTTCCTGTCAACCAACGTGTCACGTTGGTTGCGGCCGGCGCTGGTGCTGGGATCGCAGCCACTTTTAATGCGCCGCTTGGCGGCTTGGTCTTTGCGATTGAATTATTACTGGTATCAATCAATGTCCGCACGCTGCTCCCTGTTGGTCTTGCTACCGTGACGTCCAGCTACATTGGCCGAGTTCTGTTGGGCGCTGAGCCAGCCTTTGACTTTCCCGCAATCCAAATACAAAATTTCGAACTCGCCACACCGGGATTTCTGGCGTTATTCATTCCGTTTGGGGCACTGATGGGTTTAGTCGCATACGTGTTTGTGCGTGGAATCTATTGGGCGGAAGATCTTTTTGATGCGATGCCAGGAAACGCATACACCCGACACCTTTCCGGGATGTTTGTCGTAGGAATTATGATTTACTGCGTCTCCCTCTGGTCCCCGACGCACTACTACTACATTCAGGGAGTCGGCTATGCAACCATCATGGACTTGCTTCATGGTGACGCATCGCTTTTTAAATTAGAGGGAATTGAACTCACGCTCTTTTTATTACTCCTATTCGTCTTGAAATTGGCCGCCACGTTCTTGACGCTCGGCTCGGGTGGCTCCGGCGGTGTTTTCTCACCCTCCCTCTTTTTGGGCGCTATCACGGGCAGTCTGTTTTGGCAATTTGCCGAAGCCGTTTCTCCGGCATGGCTGGCCAACGAGTTACAGGGACATCAAGTGGCTTTCGTGATCTCGGGAATGGCCGCCGGTGTTGGTGCATCGACGGGCGCGATTCTGACCGGTGCCATCATGCTCATTGAAATGACGGCTGACGCTGGCGTTACGCTACCTATCATCTTGACTTGTGTGATTGCGAACGTGGTAAGAAAAACTCTTTCACCAGGAAGTGTATACACGCTCAAACTGCTTCGGCGCGGCCACATCGTCCCCGAAGGTCTCCAGGCAGCGATTACGGATGCTCAAAGTGCGGAACACATCATGACTCGAGATTTCCGAAGTCTGACGAGCAAGGATCAATGGACGCGTTCAGACAAAATTACGGTGATTGAGCTTGGCAGTGGCAATGTTCACGTCGCACCCGCCAACGTCACCACCCCGCCGAGCCCTCTGGACAACAATTGCAGTGTTGTTAGTCAAGACACACCAATCATTGATACATTGCGTCTCATGAAGACAGAAGATGCTCCGTTTGTAATCATTCGAGAAACTTCAGACCAAAGCTCTCCGATTGTGGGCATCATTACTGACCACGAGATTGCGGAATCGATGAAACGCGTCGCAAATTTAATGTAAGTCTGCCTAAGAAAACGACTCTTGTTTTCGATGCTGTTACGAGAATTTAGTCCATTTCCACGGTGCCATGTTGCTTGCCGTGAAGCTCATCGACAATGCCTCAATGATCCGACCGAGGTAACGCGTACGATCCGTTCAATACTCCACTTTCGTCATTTGATTGTCGCTCACGGTTTGTTGAGTAAGGAACGGTTAGATCAGAGAAAAGTACGCAACCATCATCCCAAGTCGGATTCGGCAAACAATGACGTTCTGAGCTCACGTCACATCCCCTGGGAATCCAACTCAGATCTAAGGTAACTGCCCACAAGCTCAACCGCTTTCTGGTTGGGCTTAGCAGCCGGAACAATGATGTGAGCCCAACCCTTTGACGGTTCGACATGACGATCATGCATGGGTTTCACTGTTTGGTGCCACTGCTCCGAAATGGAATTATCCGATCGACCGCGCTGCTCTCGATCTCGCGACCGCCTTCGTTCATATCGCAGACTTTCTGGGGCCTCCACAAAAATCCTGAGATGGCAGATCTCGCGAAGTTTTACCTGCGTAAGAAGCAATACTCCCTCAATCAAAATGACAGGTTTTGCGGTCAGCACAACTCCCGACCTATGCCTTGAGTGATTAACAAAATCATAGCGAGGAGATTCGACATCACGGCCTAAAATCAATTGCTGCACATGATCGACCAGCAAGTCAGACTCCAATGACTGAGGATCGTCGAAATTAGTCGCTGCTCGATCCGACTTTGGCAAATGGCTCAGATCACGGTAGTAAGCATCGTGCTGAAGCGTGGTGACAAGTTTCGCACCCAAATATTCTTCCAACTGCCGACAAAATATCGTCTTTCCGCTACCACTGCCACCTGCAACTCCAACAATCATCTTGCCAGCCATTGATATTCCTGACGCCAAATGACCTTCAAGTAAAAACAACGATTACGCAACAGCGAACAAGTGAAAGCAGCATATCTTTCCAGTCATGACCGCCGATCGGCAATCACCATCGCAATTGGGTCCCCCTGCTGAACGACGAGGATAGCGTGCGTCTTGTCGTCGAGCTAGCCGTCGCACTGCGTCTTCTTCCGCATGATTCGTTTTCGATTTCCACCTCGAACGGTCGGATCATGATCCGGGTGATCCGCGGCAAATTCAAACCCGAGAGGAATGGTCAGCTGAGCCTACCCACAATGACCGGGCGACCAGCAAAACATCCAGCAGCCCCTAAAATTCGCAAAAAGCTAAATCGATGATATCGCGAAGAGGACGAGCCGTGGTTTGATCGATTACTGCCCGAAATTTGTCACGTTGCGAATCGAACGTGTTGTCATCCACGAACAGGACTTCCGTGGCCTTTCGCTCGATTACCACCTGGGGAGTCACCGTCTTGACCTCTTTCTCGCGTGGTGAGGTGGCAACGCGGGCAGTCAAGGCAGCAGCCACATCCATTTTGATGGCAATGGCGGGCGCAGGAACAGCAGCCGTGTAGCCTCCGTTTTGGAACGCCACGACGAGATCGCTGGAGGTGAAATCACCATCGCAATTCCAATCGCCATCGCCCCACTCAGCATTATTTTTAAGCTCGTCCTCATATTTACCGCGTTGAAATACTTGAATAAAGTCCGCCGAGTTGAACAATCCATCGAGATTCGAATCACCAAACTCGGTATTCAGAATATTCGTTATCAATTCATTCATGTCGGATCGATTAACTACTCCATCACCGGTCAAGTCGAATGAATCATCCAGGGAGTCAGCGATAATTTCTGCGCACAACAGATTGATGTCGCTCTCATCGACCACTCGATCTTGGTTGAAATCCCCACGAGGAAATCCACCCTCGCCATCTCGATTACTATACCAACTCACCTTATCGAGAACGCTTGACGTGGCGAGCACGTCCGGTCTTCCATCGGCATTTAGATCGGCAGCCAGAACAGATGTCGCACCGGTCAAACTGTCGTCGATAATTTGAAGATCGCCAAACAATCGTCCACTGTCGACGTTTTCGTACCAGCCAACCACATCGGCTAAGATGGCACCAACCAACACATCGATGTCACCGTCATCGTCAAAATCGGCCACATCAAGAAAGAAAGCACCATCCAAGTCATCTGAGATCAACCGGGCTTCACTAAAGTCACCGCGGCCGTCCAGATTTTCATACCAAACAACTCGATCATCGCCTCCCTCGGTCGTGACAACATCAAGGTCACCATCGCTGTCCAGATCGGAAGCAAGGATTGATGTGGGAACACTACCGTCAGCCAGTGAAGCAATCAACAACTCACTACTGAAATCGCCAGCACCATCAAGATTTTCATACCAAGCGAATGTGAAGCCATCATAGCCATTGGCCATTACATCGAGGTCCCCATCCCCATCGATGTCAGCCGCACGCACGATGGACGGGCCCAACTGACTGTCGGAGATCAGCCTGGCTTTACCAAACGTCCCCAAAGCATCAACATTTTCATACCAGCTGATCGTGTTGTCGTATCTTGAGGTCGTCAAGAGATCGATATCGTCGTCACCATCAAGATCCGCAGCAAACAGATCTTCAGGCGCCCTCCCAGCCCGCCCAACAAGGCGTTGGGGGCCGAAGCGACCCCCTCCATCCAGATTCTCATACCAGGCAATTTTGTTGTCGAAGTAGGATGCAGAAGCAACATCAATGTCACCGTCTCCATCGAAGTCGGCTCCCACCACTGACTCGGTACCATTGGTTCGATCAGAAATCAGCTGAGGCTCACCAAATTTGCCTCGACCAAGATTTTCAGACCATAGCACAGAATCATTTGAAAATGCCGCCGTTAAGACATCCTCGTCACCATCCCCATCGAGATCCGCCACGTTGACCAATTGGGCTCCCGGTGCGCCGACGGCGGCCAGTACTTGCTGGGGACCAAACTGGCCATTCCCATCCAAGTTTTTGTAGAGGGCGATTTTATTGTCAAATCGCGAGGTGGAAAAAAGATCTAAATCTTTATCGTTATCGACATCCGCGAGAAAAACCGATGAAGCTCCATCCGCCGAACGATTAATCGTCATGGGTGCGCCGAAGATCCCTACTCCGATGTTGCGGTACCAAGTGACGCTGTCTCCGATGCGTCCCGCGGTGACAACATCTTGTTTGCCGTCACCATCCACATCATCAACGAAGAGTTGATTTGGGGCCCCCTCCTCCAAAGAAATAATTCGCTCGGGGCCAAATTCACCCCCATCGTTTGCCAACCAGGAAACGACATTGTCTTCGCGTGAAGTCGAAGCAATATCAGGGTCGCCGTCACCGTCAATATCGGTGACAACGATCGACGTAATAAAGTCGGCCGTCAGGATCGTTTTGCGTTCGAAATCCGTTCCGTCGCCCAAATTCTCGAAGACAACAATTTCGCCCAAGGCGGTGATTTGGCCCAGATCATCTCGCTCGCCCACCGAACCGGCAATCACATCGATGTCATCGTCGCCATCCAAATCCGCCGCCACGACGGTGGTTGCCCCTAATTCCGTGTCAGAAATAACCCGTTGCTCACCAAAGCCACCCTTGCCATCCAAATTGGGATACCAAGCCACTTTGTTATCGCCACGCGACGCCGACAAGACATCCAGATCGCCATCATTATCCAGGTCGGCTGCAAATACTGAGTCGCCTCCAGCGATCTCGGCCGAAATCACTTTTTGCTCAGAAAATGTGCCAAGACCGTCGGTGTTTTCATACCAAGATACATCGGCATCGTAATCGTCGGCCGAAGCGGACAGAATGTCCAAGTCGCCATCTCCATCGATGTCAGCCACATTGACTGCCGCAGCCCCGAAGCTGAAATCAGTGATCACCTGCGGTTTTCCATAAGTCCCTTCACCGTCAAGATTCTCGTACCAAGTAATTTTGTTGTCGATGTAACTCGCAACCACAATGTCGGCGTCCGTATCTCCATCAAAATCCGCCGCGACCAATGATTTAGGATAGACGGCATCCGCTTCCACGATTGGTACTTCAGCTGTAAATGTCACCGCCAAAACGCGCCGATCCTCAAGCTGCTCGAAGTCAAACAATCGAGATGATTTCGCCCAACGCCGACGACCTGGGGATTGATTCGCGACGATATTTTTAGCTGCCATGCACCCGGTCTCCAGATCAAATTACCGCGGAATCGCTCACGAAGCCAAAGAAAGACAGAAGCCCACCTATTATTGCACGATAACACAAGCCTAGATTGGTATCCACATTCCGCCTCCCGATTCCAAACTCTTGTCAGATTCCCATCGCGACGAACGATTCCGATCCATGAAATAGACAACATTCGTTAGCCTGTTTCAGATTCGAAGCCATCAAAATTACTTGATGGTTAACTGGATGAAATCCGCCGAATTAGTGAACCTGTGAATCTTTTTTTGCTGGAAAACAAACGAGCATGGCAGGCAAGAAAAGCAGGTCCCCCACCAAGGCCGCTGCAATCGTCGCACAAGCCATGCCAGCAAACATGCGATGATCGGGTAATTCGCTGGTCAAGGCGGTACCAAATCCGAGAACCAAAATCACCGTGGTCGTGACCATCGCCGTTCCAACACCGAGATAGGTGCTTCGAATGGAATCAGCCAGCGAGCTCTCTTCTGACTTTTCGAAGCGAGTCAAGAAATGGATCGTATCGTCAACGGCGATTCCCAAGCAAACAGTGAAAGCACACACACTGGCAAAATCCAAGGCACCACCCATCATGACGAGCACGGTCCCGGTGAATACGAGCGGAAACACATTAGGAATGATGGATATCAAGCCAATTCGCAACGATCGGTAAACAAGCGTAATCACCACAAAAATCACCACGGAAGCAACGCCCAAACTCTTCGCCAAATCGACAACAACCTGATAGAGATCACGACTTCGTCTTACCGATTCTCCACTCAACTCGATTTGGAATCCAGGATAGGCCGAGTTAACGGATGCAAATTGAGATTCGATCTTGCGGAACACAGGTTCGTATTTTGCGATACCGTCATCGCGAATCCGAAATGTGATAATCGTTTGGCGCAATTCATCATTGACGAACAGTGCCTTGAGGGGCGGCGGCAAGAGTTCAAGGAACGACATTTTTGTTGACAAATCACCGTCGTCTGTCGGAAAGGTCGCCAACAAGTCGCAAATCGACAGCGGATGTTTCAACAACGGCTGACGATCAATCAGCGTTTGAACGCTTTCCACCAGATGAAAGATCCGAGGGTCATCGGCCTGAACATCATCGGGCCAGGTAATGACAACTTGCGACGTATCGATTCCGCCCATCGCATCATCGCAATGAGCGAGCGCTGCATACATCTCGCTATCATTGGGAAGAGAATTCTTGGTAACATTATCAGGACGCAAGGTCAGCGAAATTGCCCCGAACCCAATAGTCAGCAGAACAGCGAGTGCGGTCACGATACGAGGATGCCGCATCGTCCAGTTCACAAACCCCAGACTTCCACGCAACTGATGACTGATCAGATCGTTGGCGTGGCCGACGTGAACATGACGGCCAATCACGGTACAGCTGAGCAGAGGGATCAGGGTGACAACAGCACAAAAGGAGACAACAACACCAATCGCACAAGCTTCACCGAAATCTCGAATAAACTCGGCACTTGCCACCATCAACGAACCAAATCCGATACAAGTAGTCAAGGATGTCAAAGCACAAGCCATCCCCACTCGAAGGATCGCTTCCCTGGCAGATTTCGCTTGCGACAGACCTCGCGTACGACATTCACGAATATGCATCATCAGATGGACGCCATCGGTGAGTCCAATCATGCTAACGAGAACCGGCAAAATCACATTGGTCAGGGTATTCGTCGAATGCCCCAGCAAATTAAGCAATCCGATCGACCAAAAGATACCGGCCGCCGGTGCGCTTGCCACGATCAACACAGCACTCACGCCGCGAAACAAGAAAATCGTGACGACCAGCGCTAGCAAATAGCCGATGACCTGAAACTTCATTTGGCTTCGATGCAAAGCGTCATTTTGGGCGACAAACAAAGGTACGTCGCCGGTGATTTTCACACCCATGCCATCGATTCCCGATTCGTCCAACGAACCTCGGGCCGCCACCAGAATAGCTTCCGTACAGTCAGCGTCACTTTCGACATTCAACCAATCGAACACGATTGGCATCAACATTGTTTGCCCATCTGCCGAGATGAGTTGTCCAACAGCTAAGGGATGTTCGAGCACACGACGTCGTGTATCGACATACCGATCTTGCGAGCTTCCTGACGGCGGAATCAATGGCTCTGTGACACCGAACATGTTGGTAATCGGAAGCCGCTCCAACCAAATCACAGAAGCGACCGCGGGCAGATCTTCGACAGCAGTGACCATCTTCCGCAACGCATCAATCGTTGAAGGGCGAAAGAAATCTTCTGACTCAACAACCAACAATGCTTGCGATTTCGGAGATTCGTCATCGTCGGATTGATTCGCCTCTTGGCGATCAGCTTTGAGCTGGCTTGTCGAGTCCGAATCGCGAGGACTCTGTTGTTCCTGCTGACGCTGAGCTCTAGCCCGGAGAGGCGACGGCGTTTCACGCAGATGCCCCCAGGTCGCTAACGCCGTCATCACAACGACAAAAAGTGTAACGACCCAACGGTGTCGCAAGAAAAGATTTGCATACAGATCCAACAGCACAGCCCACCCTCTGATTCCATCTTCCAACTAAATTACTGGCTGTTTGTTTTGCGAGTCCGAAACGCTTGCTTTCGTGCCTCTTCGAAAGAAATTCGCTCGTCGCCATCTTGATCAAATTTTGCAAAAGCAAAAACGGCGAATGCCTTGGGAACCTCTCGCCGAGTCACCAGCCCATCTCGGTTCGAATCCCATCGTTTCATCATTCGTTCGGCTGCCTTGACCGACTCCGAGTATTTTTCGTTCGCTGGCGAATCATCCTCTACCGACTTTGCAGAACTCGGTTGATGAGGAATTGCAATCCCGAAATAAGCAACGACCATCTCCTGCCACGTCTGGTCTCCCCAACGAACAGACACCGTCGGGTCGGGGTTAGTAAGATTGTCTTCTGAATTGTCAAACTCAGCGATGCACTCGACCGTCATGCCCTTCTCAAGAGAAATCGGCGATGTTAATTGATACGAATGCTGCCAATTGAAATCGTAATTCGGGACGTCCAATAAAGTCTCCGTATCGGAATCATCTGCCGGATGTAAGACAAACTTGAAGGACTTTCCGCGTAAGTGCATGTGAGGTGCAATCGCCAACAACTTCGCATCGTTGGGTACTTGGTTGAGCCAGGCTCGGGCTTTGAAGTCGGCAGCGCCAGCTGGAATCTCAAATTCTCGATTCATCGCGATCAACGTTAACACTTGCTCTTTAATACTTTCCGGTTCCGCATAGATCAGCCCCACCTTCGTCAGATCCTCCTGCTCGATTCCAATCGGTGTGTAGTGCATCTGAAAGACGAACTTCGACCCTGCCGGCACCAACACGCCTTGCCCCGCGGGCAAGACCATCGTCGATTGCCCCGGAACGTAAGCTGTCAACCAAGCCATCTGCTTGCGGCTGGGTTGTCCTGGCGGGCGAATGAAAACAATCGCGTGATGGACAACCGATCGATTTCCAGGAATAACCTCGGCTGCGGAAATCCATTTATCCTCTTTGAACTTGGGATCTACCACAAAGTACTGATACTCAACCGTATTTTCTGCGGCGACTTGAAACGGAGTGGAACTCATTCCAAACACTTCGTCCGGGGCGCGCGGCAAGTGCCACCCCGGGGTGAATTTTGCTGGCTCCAGTAGTGACCCGCCCTCTCCTTCAGGAGCGCCTGCGGCCACCCAATCATCAATCTGTTGTTTTACTTCGTCGCTTAAAATTCGAGCGTTGAGAAAATCGCCATGAGCAGGATTCGCGTGCCATGGAGGCATTCGTTGCTCGCGTACTACCTCTGTAATCGTTTCAGCCCAGGCAGAGACATCCTCATAATTCGTCAGCGTGAAGGGAGCAATCTCGCCATCACGGTGACACTCAATACAGTTCTCCTGCATGATTTTCGCGATTTGATTTCGGTACGTCACCTCGGTTTTGCCTGTGTTTTCGACAGACGGTTCACGCACACGCCCGATGTAGCATCCCACCGACTCCACCTTCGGTTCTTCGATTGCGCGTCCTGCCAACAGAGCATCGATCGCATCTTTCAGCTGATGTTCGGTCGGCTCTTCCCGCAGATAGCCGACTCCAAACTGATTGTCGATCCGACCCCAGTAACGCAACACTCGCCTTTCGTCCAATACAAATACCTCGGGCGTGCGTTTCGCTCGCAGCTGGTCAGCAATGCGATTTCCCGGGTCCTTCAGCATCGGAAAATTGATGTCATGTTTACGCGCGAAGGCTGCAATCTCGCTAAGGGAATCCTGCGTGTTCGAATTCACCCCCACAAAGACGACACCCTGATCGGCATACTGATCCTGCAATCGCTGCAGTCGCGGGCCATACAACTTGGCCAGGGGGCATTCGGTTCCCAAGAACGCCAACACAACAATCGGCTGATCCTTAAAGTCCGAGAGCGTGTGTTTTTTGCCACGAAAATCATCGAGAGCAAAATCTGAAACCGTTTCTCCAACGGGAATCGCCTGGTTGGCCGACACGAGCAAGGCGAGCGTAAACAAAAAATTCATAATTTTCACCGAATTTGAGCGAACGATTTGACACGGGAACATTCTAGACGTTACACGCCGGACGTGAAGCGGCCAGTAGGCTGCCTCGGAAACTCGCGACGGGTGAGTTTCAGTGCAGTTTGCGACCCGATGAAGATTAAGCAATCACTTCTTCAATCACCTGAGCTGTCTTGACTCCCGTCAATTTTCGATTGAGCCCACCGTAAAAATAGGTCAATTTTTCGTGATCCAGCCCCATCAATTCAAGGATCGTTGCATGGAGATCGCGAATATGATGGCGATCTTGGACGGCCTCCATACCAAAATCGTCGGTCGCACCATGTGCGTAGCCACCTTTAACACCGCCTCCGGCCATCCAGTAAAGAAAACCTTTCGGATTGTGATCACGACCATGGTTGTTTCCCTGGGAAACTGGCTGTCGACCAAATTCCCCGCCCCACACGACAAGTGTTTCTTCCAACAAACCTCGCTGTTTCAGGTCGGTTAATAAAGCGTCGATCGGCTTATCAATTTCAGGTGCGTGGATCTCGAGATTTTCTTCCATCCCGTTGTGGGCATCCCAGTTCTGTTGCTGATGTCCTCCTCCGGAATAAATTTGCACGAACCGCGTCCCACGTTCAATCATTCTGCGGCCGATCAGGCATTGCCGACCAAAATGAGCGGGCCCAATCGACAATTTGTGCGGGGGTTTAGGATCATAAATACCGTAAGCATTCAAAGTTCGCTGATTCTCTTGGCGCAAATCCATCGCTTCGGGAGCGGTTGTTTGCAGCTGAAAGGCGAGTTCATAACTGGCAATGCGCGCGGGCAGTTCTGAATAGCCAGGCCGATCTGCTAAGTGCTGGGTATTGAGTTTTTGCAAGGCATCAATGTGATCTCTTTGCATGCGACGTGTCATTCTTCCGTTGGGGGAAAGATCTTGAATCGGATCCCCCTTGGCTCGAAATCGAGTCCCCTGAAAAGTCGCCGGCATGTAGCCGCTGCCCCAGTTTGGCGCACCTGGAATCGGCCCGCCGCGAGGATCAAGCATCACAACGTAAGCGGGCAGATTTTGGTTTTCCGTTCCCAATCCGTAAGTGACCCAGGACCCCAGGGAGGGTGACCCTTGGATAATTTGTCCGCTGTTCAGTTGCAAAACGGCTGAACCGTGAGCAAACGAATCGGCGTAGAGACTATTGATGACGCAAATATCATCCATGTGCTTCGCGATCCCGGGGAATGCGTCCGAGCACCACATGCCTGACTCACCATGCTGTCGAAACTTCCGCCGTGATGCGAGTAACCTTTGCTTCTTGATTGAACCACGCCGAATTTCGACATCAATTTCTTCGCCATCCCTTTTCTGCAATTCGGGTTTGTATTCGAAGGTATCCATCGAAGATGGTCCTCCGTACATAAACAGAAAAATGCACCGCTTCGCTTTCGGAAAATGATGCGGCGGTCGCACGGAAAGTGGATTTTCGTAAGGATTCGTGACCGATGGCTCGGCTGCGGCGAATCCGGAAAAAAAACCATCGTTTTGCAGCATGGCCGACAACGCGACGCCACCAAATCCTGCCCCAATCTCCCACAGAAATTGTCGTCGCTGACCCGCACATTTTTCTTGACGAGTCGCCATTTCATTCCTCCGCAATATCAAAGGTCAGATACCCACCAGAATTGATAAACGATTTCGAAGCACTCCGAGTTCGCTTTTTCCACCATTCAACGCACATCGTTTGTCCGTTCTGTTCTCCTACTAATCAACGTAGATAAATTCATTCAGATTCAAAATCAAGTTACACAATGCTACAAGAGCACGCCGATGAGCATTACCGTCAGCAGCGGTCTCAACCGCTGCGGTTTTACCCTCGGTAGTCAGCAGCAAATCACGAAAACTAAGACCGGCAACCCAAGTCCTGAGACCCACATAGCCGGCATGATCGATAGGTCGGGGATCAACGGCGGTCATCTGTGGTTCGTCGGAGTTATCGATCCAGACTTGCAGCTTGGCCCCAGCCAGTTGAATCCGAATTGGAATCCATTCGCCGGAACGAATTGGCAAATCAGCAAACGCCAATGTGGTTTCCGTCTCGTCAATTCGCTGCAAACGCACCTGTTGTCGTTCAGGCAAGAACAGCAGTTCATAACCATCGAACAGTTCACCGCGAGGTTGAGCCCGAAAAATGACACTGGCAACCTCGGCATGAGGATGCAATAGGATTTGCAACTGAATTTCACCATCGGAGAATTGCTGTTTTCCCCAAAGAGCGAATGGTCCTCGTTCTGACCGCACCCAATGAATCCCGTCGCCGCGGGCCGGCCAATCGCCGACAAAATATCGCCATCCTTGACGAGGTCCCGCCAGGTAATGTTCTGCTTTGTTCAACTGCATAAAACTGCGATGCAAGGCGGAGGGTAATTTCGGCAGCAGCGTTGGCGTCGCTGCCGCAGCTTTGCAACGGGCGTATTGCGAACGAAAATAATCGACAGCCACCGATGATTCTTCATCCGTCGGCAGCCTTGCGAAGGCAAACGCATAAGCATCCCGAACAAGCCGGACCGGATCCTGACTGGCAGAATGGGCCACCAACTGATCGGCAAAGCGATTGGCCTGTTCATCCATGAAATCGCTATTCAATAAGGTCAAAGCTTGTGGCGCCACGGTTGTCGTATCGCGGCGACCAATCGGTTGTTCGCTACTGGCAAAATCGAATGACTCCAAAATCGGAACTTGCAATCCGCGTTTGGAGAATACGTACAAGCTTCGTCGACTACGTTCTGCCGTGGTCGACCGTCCCCAACCACGACCCGGCATCGATTGGCTGGCAATCACATCCGCTGGAAGATTTGGAAAGACGCTCGGACCTTTCATTTCCAAATTCAATTGACCACTCGTCGCAAGAATTGCATCTCGAATTGCTTCGGCCTCTAACCGACGAAGATTCTGACGCCAGAGCAATTTATTTTTCGGGTCGATCAATACGGCGGATTCATTCTCCGCTCCGGAAGATTGTTGATAAGTATAACTCATCAGGATCAACCGATGAATGGATTTCAGGTTCCAGTCACCATCCATCAATTCGCAGGCAAGCCAATCAAGTAACTCAGGGTGCGTCGGTCTAATTCCGGTCTGACCAAAGTCATTGGGAGTGCCCACAATCCCTGTGCCAAAATGATGTTGCCAGAGACGATTTACGATAACACGAGCAGTCAACGGGTTTTGCTTATCTATCATCCAATCGGCCAAGACGCGCCGTCGACCAGCCGTGTTGGCTGACGTCGGCTGGATGCGATCCCCAACCGATTTCCCATCGGAGAGAACTTCGATAAAGCGCGGCAATACTTCCTGAGCGGGTGTCTTGGGATTGCCTCGGATTAGCACATTGGTTTTCGCCACCTCGGGCCCTGCTTCACGAACAGCCAGAGCCTTCCCCTTTCCGGAAGGCAACGGTGCAAAGATAGTCGACTCCGCTTCCTTGCTGTCATGTTTCACGTAGAATTTGACATTTCGCATGAAAGCAAGCGTCGCGTAATAATCTTCTTGTGAGAGCGGGTCAAACTTATGATCGTGGCAACGACAGCAACCCAGCGTTAAACCGAGAAAAGCGGCGCCTGTGGTAACGACCATATCGTCGAGTGCGTCGTATTCAGCTTGAACTGAATCATCTGGCTCATCGTCCCAAACTCCCAGTCGCATGAATCCGGTGGCAGTGATCGAGTCATCAGTGACAACATCCAGTTCATCACCCGCTAATTGCTCTCGCACGAATTGATCAAATGGCTTGTCGTAGTTCAACGCCTCGACTACGTAATCACGATACCGCCAGGCAAAAGGCTTGCCATCATCACGTTCGTAACCGTTTGATTGAGCAAAGCGGACGACATCAAGCCAGTGCCGCCCCCACCGTTCTCCGTATTTTGGCGATGCAAGTAATCGATCTACTAAGCGTTCATAAGCATCGGGCGCTCGATCATCAACAAACTCAGAAACTTGCGCCAGGGTCGGTGGCAATCCGATCAAATCGAAATAGAGCCGCCTGACAAGCACACGGCGTTGAGCAGATGGCGCGGAGTTGAGTCCGGCTTCCTTCAACCGAGCTTGCACGAAGCGGTCGATTGCGTTTCGTGTGGGGATGATCGAGTCGAGTTGACGGGGTGGCAAATCCGCGCGTCGAATCGACTGGAACGACCAAAACTTTCGATCCTTCGCCGTGATTTCGAACTTCGTTTCTGCGGCAGGCCGCAGCGCCTGATCGTCTGGCCAAGGCGCGCCCATCTTCGCCCAGCGGATGAGAGTTTGGATTTGTTCATCCGCCAGCCTACCGTCAGGAGGCATTTGCAAGATGTCATCTTCATAATGAATGGCTTTGATGAAGCGACTCTCAACAGGATTACTCGGTACGAAGGCAGCGCCCGAGTCACCGCCGCGCAAGAACCCCATCAACGAATCAAGCCTCAAGCCACCTTCTTGCTCCTCGGATCCGTGACAACCCACACATTTTTCGACGAGCAATGGTCGAACATCGTTTTCGAAAAACTGTAATTGTTCGGTCGGAATTCGTTTTGGTTCGGTTTCGTCAGCGCACAACATTGTCACGACCGGCGTCCGCATTACCCCGACGCATGCGATGACAAACGCCACAAAAGAAATGTGATTACGGTGGCCGATCCAATCAATTCTTTTATTTTTCACGATCCAATCCATCCACAAGAATCACCGACAGATTACTCGTTCGCTGTTTAGCGTCGACGGCAATCGTAATTCGGTGTTTGCCGACGGGAACTTCCAGGTCGATCGTTTCCGACGGGGAAAGCTGTTCGTCATTGAACCAGAGCAACAATCCTGAGACATCGTCAAGCTGCAATTGATGTCGTCCGGGTCGATCCGTTTCGAACGCGTATTGCAAGAAAACGCGTTGATCGTCGGGCGCGATGGCATTGCTAGGCAAGTCGATAAGCCGCATTGCACCGGCGACCAACGAGTAACAAGGGCTCCAATCAAGTTGATTGTCAGCCTCGGCTGCATGTTTAATTCCTCGCAGCCGCAGCATGCGAGAGTTCGCCGACGTTGAATCTAGCGCTCGCCATGAACGCAGATAGGGTCGGTTTGAGACGGTGTAGGCGCCACCGACCTTGCCTAACTCACTTAGAAAACGCACCAGATCAACGACCTCTTGCCGTGTTAAAGATTCCATTAACGACTCCGGCATTAGACTACCGCCATCGACTCGATCTTCAATCTTCTGTAATGGAATGGTGAAAACCTGATCTTCGGCATTTCGCAGAATCAAATCGGTATCGGTCTCACGAAGCTTAATTCCTGTTAGGATTTTGCCGTCATCCGTTTCAACAATTTGAGAATGATAGTTTTCTTTGATCTTCTTGTTAGGTTCGAGCAGCGACTCCAATAGGTAGTCCGGTTGGGCGCTCGCACCGATGCTGACGAGATCGGGACCGACTTCGCCACCCGCGCCACCGATGGCGTGGCACTTTTGGCAATTCAAATTAGCCCGACGAAACACCTGTTCGCCTCTGGCAGCGTCTCCGATCTTCCCGACATCGGATAATAGCTCATCTTTTTGTTCAGCGGTCAATCGCCATCGCGTCTCATCGACGCGCCCCGCGGCGCGTAAAGCGGCGTCAAGTTCAGGCGAATTTAGCCCGGAACTGCCGACCGTTCGGAGCGCAAGCATCGCGGCATCGCGTGTAATGGTCTGCCCGGCTAACTGGCGCACCAACAGATCTGCGGCTCCCTTTTGAGTCAACATGGCCTGCAAGGCCAGGGTCGGATCAACTTCTTCCACCTTCAACAATTCTTCCGTGAGTCGCTTGACGCCTTCGGCTGGCTGAAGCCGGATCATGGCAGCCACGGCCTCGACCTGCAACGGATCTGATTTTCGACAGAGCTGATCAAGCACGTCCTTGCATTGCTCGCCGCCAAGCTCTGAGAGGGCAAGAATCGCTGCAGAGCGTTGCTTGGTTGGCTTGCTAGAATCAGCTGCAATAGAAATCACATGCTCCTCCATCGGACTCAACTGCCAGGCCCCCACGGCTTTCACAAGACTCGCTGACGCCTCAGTATCCTTGGCAAGGTATTCCTTGAGAAAAGAAAGATCGCCAGCCGGCATTACATTCCGTTGCCGTTTGGCGGCTACCAAAGCGTCAAGCAATTCAATTCTCGATTCTCCACGAACGTTTGGCGCCAGAGCGGCTTCCAAGACATAACGCAATTCGGATCCCGCTCCGATACGCGCCATGACCTTCAGCACATTCCGCGTGCGTTGTGGATCCAGTTGGCCGGAACTCAATAACTCCATCAGAATAGGCACCGCGTCGGATGACTCGATCGCCTGCAAAGCATAGGTTAGATGAGTCGCGTTGCCGTCGAAATCGATTTCACCGCGTCGCAAAGCCGGCATCCAAACTGGCTCTAAATCACGAGCAGTCTTCCAGAGGCAGAAATTCAGGAACGAATCACGAGGCAGATCGAGTGCACGCATCGCCACTTGGCAGGCATTCGGATCCGACAATCGACTCAGCGCACGAACAGCTTCAAGTCGGACACGAGGATGAGGATCAGCAACCAGTGGTGCCAACCAATCGATCGGATCTGATAGACGGCTGTGCCAATGATAGATGACTCGCGTCGCACCGGCTCGTAGACGACCATCCTCGGATGCCAAGACTCGAGCGAGCAAACTGGAATCAGGCACATCCAGCGTCTGATAGGCCCAAAGCGCTTCCAAACGATTCTGATCATCGTCTGCGGACAAGTCATCTACCCACCGCCCCAAGGCCGGCAGCACATCCTCCAAATCTTTGGACTTCAAGATTGTTCGGGCACTTTGCCGCTGCCATGGCTCATTGGAACCCAAGTAGCTGACCAGCTGTTCGGTGGGCATATCGAGCATATCAACTCTCGGAACCAAGGGGCGTCCTTTCGCGGTCACCCGCCAGATCCGACCATGAACGTGGTCACGCCGTTCGTCTCGAAAGTCGACTTCACCATGTTGAATGATCGGGTTGTACCAATCTGCAATATAAATCGCTCCATCGGGTCCCATTTTGACGTCGATTGGCCGGAAAGCGACGTGGCGGGTCTTTATCAGCTCATCCATTTCCTTTGATTTGAAACCGCTGCCGTCCTCGTTCACAACATAACGACAGACACGATGTGCTCGAAAATCATTGGCGATCAGGTTGCCTTGCCAATCATCTGGAAGATGAGATCCACCCACAACGGCCAAACCACATAATTTCGGCTTGCCCGGATTCAAACCTTTCATAATTTGTTGGGCGTTGGGCGAAGTCACGCCAACAAATCCAGGGAAGACATAGACGATCCCATCACCACCAGCACCATCCGTCTCAAAGGTTGCACCCTGTCGATCCCAAGCGGTTCCCCAGGGATTCACTAATCCAAGTGTTAAAGTCTCTAATTCCATGGTGGACGGTCGAAAAGTCCACACGCCGCCTCCATTCATCCGCCGCACTCCGTACGGAGTTTCGATATGCGAGTGAATGTAGATCGATTGATTCATGTGCATGAGTCCCTCCGGACCCCAGCGCAGAGTGTGCAGGATATGATGAGTGTCCTCCGTACCAAATCCCGACAAAACAACACGTCGTTGATCGGCACGCCCGTCACCGTCACTGTCGCTCAAATGCAACAACTCGGTACTGTTCGCCACGTAACAACCCTGGTCACCCGGCAAGACACCAGTTGGAATCAACAAACCATCAGCGAACACGGTTGTCTTGTCAGCTTGGCCATCCTGATCCGTATCTTCAATGACCAAAACCTTGTCATTGGCCGCTTGTCCCGGACGAATCTGGGGATAGAGCTCACTGGAAGCCACCCAAAGTCGCCCCTGCTCGTCAAAATTCATTTGAATCGGCTTGGCCAAGAGCGGATTTGCCGCGTAAAGATTCACTTCGAATTCCGGATCAACTTGCAATTGCCGACGCTCAATTTCCGGATCGGGAACGGGAATGTCGGTCAAATTGCGTTGTGCGACGGCAAGCGTTGGAAGCAGGAAAAGAATTAACAGAGGTTGAAAATATCGGAACATTCGGCTGATCGTCCGTTGTATCGAGATGAATTATCGAAATGAATTATCGGTCGGCTATTCGATGCGGCGGAAGCGATAATGATGAGTTTGGGGCACACGAAGCGTGGCAATTTCTTGTTCCTTTGATTCAATCAACGGATCGAACTGAGAAATTTCAACCGCATTGTTACCCTGTTCGTGTTTACGAAACAGGAACAGGTAGGTCTCATTTTGTGGACGCCAACGGTGAAAGTACAATTCATTCTTTTGGTTGATCGTCTCTTGCAAACGATTTGCCTGCTCGATTTCTGGCCCTGAAACAATCGCCACACCGTTTTGCCAGCGTTGCTGATCAGCGACAGTAATCACGCCGCCATCAATCGCCAGCTGATACTGTCCAGGAGGAAGTCCCTGGACTGTCAACGTCCTTTCCGCGTGAGAATCGGCATTCGTTATTGGTGACGGCAACATCACGTCAAGCACATCAAACTGCAATTCTTGATCGGCGGCAGAAACATCTGTCACCATAGCTCCTTCGGCTTCGATCGATTTCGCCTGCCAATCAGCGACAAGCCGCCGTTGCCGATCGGGCCAAGCAAAGCCTGCTTCGAAAGCGCGAGCCGCGACCGCGTAACCGTGGGGCGTCAAGTGCATGCCGTTATCAGTCAGCTTTCGCTCACTCGTTGGCTTCACCAAAGCATACAGATCAATAAAACCACAACGACGATCTTCAGCCACCTGACGAATCGCGTCGCGGTAGAGCGAGATACGCCGATTCTGCTCCGTCGGATCGGGCAGCGGAGAACCGAGATTTTCTTGCCGCACCGGCGAAAGGAGGGCAATCCGAGCCCCCGTACTGGACAGTGTGTCGACAAGCAGGTGCAGTCCCTGCACAAACTCATCGAGTCCCGCTTCTCCAGCAAAAGCTTCGTTTGTACCGTAACCAACGAGAATCAAATTTGGCTTTTCTGCGAACACATGCGTTTCAAGATGGTCAAACCCATCGGCAACCGTTCCAAACCGCGCTCGGGCGTGACCGAATACCGTATCCCCGCTCCAGCCTAAATTCCGAAACAGAACATGTTGATTGGGAAAACGCGTGGTCAACGCCTGCTCAATCAGCCCGTATTTTTGTGCCCGTTCGATGAGCGTGCTACCCACAAACAGGACTCGGTCTCCTGATTCCAGTTGTAGCGGTCCGGTACCAAAAGACACCGAAGGCCGAACAACCTGGACCTTTTCGGCCAAGCGAACCTTTCCCCACGGATCTGTCTCCCCGGCCGTGCCAAGACGATGAACGGGAGTCCAGGGTGTGCGACGAATGATGGTAGGATCCCAAGTCCCTGCATGCTGAACTTTCGCTTCCCAGCGATCGTCGGTAACGATTGTTTGCGATCCATTTTCGGATTCAACCGATAACTGAGCGAGCAAACCAGCGGGACCTGCATCGGTGTTACGGCAGCGAACGTAGATCGTATTCTCACCGTCTTTCAGAAGTTCCGAAACATCGTATCGCTCCTGTTCTTCCCAATCGTCGCCCATCCCAACCAGTCGCCCATTAATCCGAACGAGATATTGATTGTCACAGGTAATTATCAATTCGCCCTGCTTCGGTTTCGCCAATGAGAATTGGTACTGAAACTCGCAACGCCCCGCTTGAGCTTTTTCATTCCCGCCGGGGGTACCCCATATCCATTGAGCGGTTGGAACTTCGCTCGCCGTCCCCATGGCGGGCCAACAGCAAACACAAAACAAAAGAAGAAAAATAATCCGATCCACGTTGAGGCTCCTGCGTTTTTTTGACCGACCTATTATGGCCGACCCGCCGTCAATCTTCAATTGATAAGTGACCGAAGATGGCAAGATCGAACAGATCGGTTCGCTTGCAGCAACGGTCGTTTGGAGTCAGAATATTGCCTCCCAGAGCATCAATTTTCCTTTGCAAGAATTATCAGACCTGGAAATAATTTCAATGAGCGATCGATTATTCTCCGTTGCGGACCAAGTCGTTGTTGTGTCGGGTGGGAGTCGGGGCATCGGCAAATCCATTGCAGCCGGATTCGCTCAGCGATCGGAACATGTGATCGTCACCGGCCGCAACGAAGAAGTTCTACAGAAAACAAAAGAAGAGATTCAAGTAAAGCCGGAGAGCGTAAGCACAGCCATTTGCGATGTCTCCGAAGCTGATCAAATTCGAAACTTTGTCGACCAAGTTATTCGTGACCACGGACGGATCGATACGTTAGTCAACGTCGCGGGGGTCAACCGCCGAAAACCGGCCCTCGAGATAACCGATGACGACTATGATTTCGTTATGAACATCAATCTCAGGGGCGCGTTTCAACTTTCACGCGAGGTTGGCAAGCATATGGTCGGGCGAGAATCTGGCAGTCAGATCAACATTACGTCCCTCAACAATGATCGCCCCTTGCGTAACGTGTCGCCCTACGCGATGAGTAAAGCGGCAATGGGGCAAATGACCAAAGCGTTGGCACTGGAATGGGGGCCGCATGGCGTGCGGGTAAACGGCCTGGCTCCGGGATTCATTCTGACTGACTTGACTCAAAAATTGTGGTCCAATCCAACGATGCAGCAGTGGGGAACCAGCAATACGCCTCAACGCCGCATGGGTGTTCCCGAGGACATGATTGGTACAGCCATCTTTCTCGCATCACCAGCTGCAGCTTTCATGACCGGTCAAGTTCTTTACGTCGACGGTGGTTTCACGGCGGGCTGGGCGTGGCCGATCGACGATGATAACGCGTAGTGGCCAAGCTCTTTTTTGCACTCCCGACAGTGCGGTTTTCCACCGTATTTCCCACAGTCTTTGCCAACTTCCTTGCCCTCGAATCGCATCGACTGGCTGCTTCATGCGTATAATCACGAGGACTTTGCTTTTCAAGCAACTCACCTGCACCACAGCTGGGACGGATCGTTCCCGTGATCCGATAAACTTCATGAATCGCCTACTCGCTATCGTCATCATTACACTTTACCTGCTTCCCACACAGCTCACCGCGGACTCGGCAACGGGCCAGCATGGCATGGTCGCAACCGTCCAGCCAATCGCAACGGACGCAGCCTTAAGAACCTTTCAATCGGGGGGCAATGCGGTCGACGCTGCCATTGCAGCGGCACTCACACTGGGTGTGGTGGATGGACACAACTCGGGGATCGGCGGTGGCTGTTTCATTTTGATTCGCAAACCCGATGGAACTCTGTTGGCCATCGATGGTCGAGAAACAGCCCCGGCACTTGCCACACGAGACATGTACATGCGAGAGGGTCGCGTCCGCCCGGAACTCAGTCGAACGGGCGTTTTAGCGATTGGCGTCCCCGGTGCGTTGCAGGCCTATGAACGGGCACTCACCAAAGCAGGTCGTCGCAATTTATCAGAACTGCTGTTACCCGCGGCAGATATCGCCGAAGCCGGTTTTCCGATCGACCGCGTGATGGCCCGCAACCTGAAGGGAACAGTGAATGACTTGGCTCGCTTCCCAGCAACCCGAGAGATTTTCCTCAAATCGAATGGTGCCCCCTACGAAGCGGGCGAACCCTTGATTCAATTGGATTTGGCCAAGACCTATCGGGAAATCGCTAAACATGGTATCGACTGGTTTTACCAGGGCCCCTATGCGAGAAAGGTCTCCTCCTGGATGAAGCAAAACCAAGGCTTAATCTCATTCGAAGATTTCCGCAACTATCAGGCTCAGGAAACCAGTCCGATTCAAAGCACTTATCGGGGTTACCAAATCGTCGGCTTTCCGTCACCAAGTTCTGGCGGGATTCACGTCGCACAAATCTTAAACATCCTGGAGAATTTCCAGCTTCGTGATCTCTACGAATCGAATCAAACCGTCTTCACCAATGTGATTGCCGAAGCGATGAAGCTTGCCTTTGCGGATCGTGCCTACTGGTTAGGAGACGCTGATTTCGCCCAAGTACCGCGAGGATTAGTTACAAAAGAATACGGCAAGGAATTAGCCACTCGCATCAAACCTGACTCCGTCATCCAGGTCTCAAAACATGGCACGCCTCCAAACTGGGAAACCGATTTTTTTCGTCGCCACACGACACACATTGCAACCGCAGACGCGGAAGGTTATTGGGTCGCGATCACGGCCACCGTCAACACATCATTTGGCTCGAAGGTCGTCGTGCCGGGAACGGGTGTCGTTCTGAACAACGAGATGGACGACTTTTCGAGCCAACCAGGTACACCGAACGCATTCGGACTGGTCGGCAGTGAAAACAATTCGATTGCCCCCGGAAAACGTCCACTTTCCAGCATGAGCCCCACCATTGTTCTCAAGGATGGTCAACCCGTAATGACACTCGGCGCGGCTGGCGGCCCCAAAATCATCACCCAAGTTGTCCTGGGAATTGTGCGTGTAATCGATTTGGGATGGTCGATTGATCAGGCCGTCGGCGGCGCAAGATGGCATCACCAATGGCTGCCAAATCGTCTCTTCGTGGAAAGCGCGTTCCCCGGCGAAGTGCTGAGCGCCCTTCGTGAGCGGGGGCAGGTGGCTGAACGATTGAAACACGGAGGCGTGATGCAAGCCATCTTGCGCTCACCCAACGGCAACTTCCACGGAGTCAGTGACCCGCGTGTACCCGGAAAAGCCGCCGGCTGGTAGAGACGCACCTTATCGGGGTCGGCGGGCAACAGCTTCCGCAGCCTTCATGACACGCATCATATTGCCACCGAGGATCTTTCCAATTTGCGCGGCAGAATAGCCTCGATTCAATAATTCCTGAGTGATGCGAGGGTAGGTCGAAACATCCTCCAACTGCTCGGGCACCGCGTCGATGCCATCATAGTCCGAGCCAATACCAACGTGATCAATGCCGGCCACTCGCACGATATGATCGATGTGATCGACCACATCATGAATTGAGCCGACATCCATTGGGTGGCGGCTCTCCCAGCGTTTAAGGAGTCGCCCCACCTCATCCTTCGGCAGTCCTTGCTTCACCAACCGTTCCTGGTACTTTGTCCGTTCAACACTGCGTTGGGCTGACGAAGGCACGACAAACGATGGATAAAAATTCACCATCACGACACCCCCATTTTCAGCCGTCAACCGCAAGACGTCATCCGGAACATTTCTAGGGTGATCCGCAATGGCGCGAGCCGACGAATGCGAAAAAATGACCGGTGCTTGACTAACGCGAATCGCATCTTTCATCGTCTCAATCGAGACGTGAGAAATATCCACCAACATACCCAGTCGATTCATCTCACGAACAACTTCTTCCCCAAACGCATTCAAGCCCTGATGTTGAGCATCATCGGTTGCCGAATCGGCCCAATCAAGGGTTGAGGCATGCGTGAGTGTCATGTAGCGGGCGCCGGCTGCGTGTAATTGCCGCAAAACATTAATCGAATTCTCGATGCAATGACCTCCCTCCATTCCGATGAGAGAGGCAATTTTCCCCTCGCCTTGAATTCGTTCGATATCCGCCGTTGTCATCGCTAAAGCAAACGTATCGGGATATGTTTTGATCATGCGTTTAACGAGATCGATTTGTTCGAGCGTGGTAAGCAACGCCTTCCCCTGTTCACCCACCTCGACTGGCACATAGACCGACCAAAATTGTGCTTTCACGCCACCGGATCGCAAGCGAGGAATGTCGGTGTGCAGTTCGGGCTGATCCTTGGAAATGTCTAACTTTTCAAATGACGGCATTCCGCGTTCACGAAACTGCCAGGGCAAATCATTGTGACCATCGAACAGATTGGAAGCCTGATGAATTCGACGAGCTTCTTCCGAGACTTTGATGGGCTCAAGTTTTTGCTTAGGCAGATCACCCTGCGCCAGTTGTTGCCAGGCCCAACGATACAAATTGCGGGTATCCACGTAGCGGGCATCGCTAGAACTGGAGCCCAAAACAACCAGCACGAGTTGCCGACCATTCCGTTGAGCCGTGGACACCAAGCAAGCACCTGCGGCGCGCGTGGTGCCCGTTTTAACGCCAGCGTAACCATCGATTTCCAAGAGCTGGTTCGTATTCTTCCACAACAGGTTCCGCGAATATCCCGTCGTGGCCTCGACGGTTACCCCATATTGGCGTGTGTCGACGATCTCACGAAATCGGGGGATTTGCAAAGCCACCACGGCCAGCTTTGCCAAATCTCTTGCGCTGGCTTGATGGCCAACGGCCGTCAAACCATGCGGATTGAGATAGCGTGTTTCACGCAAACCAATTCGATCTGCATATTCATTCATACGACGAATGAATCGACTGTAAGGGTCCCCATCTCCGGGCAGCAACGCTCCCACGTGCTCGGCCAACGCCACGGAGGCGTCATTTCCGGACGGCAACAACAATCCGTACAACAGGTCGCCAACAGGCAGGATTTCTCCCGCCCGCACGCCTGACGTGGAGCCTACCGTATCATCGGCACGTTGAGAAAACGTAATTTCTTGGTCGAGCAATGCAGGGTTTTGAGCCACTTGCTTGAGTACAGCGAAGCCCGTCATTATTTTGGTGGTGCTGGCGGGATCGAAAGGTTGACGAGCCCGGTAGCCCGCAAGTAAATCGCCGGAGGCAGCATCCACGATGGCCCAAGCTTTGCAGGTAACAAATGGGGGTCCCGCCAAGCTATCTTGCTGATCTCGTGGCAACTTTCTTGCATTGACTTCCGCCGGCTCAGCCACCGATCGCTCTTCCATTTGCAGGCGACCCAGCGATTTCCAAGTTGCCCTGTCCAGCTGACCGGATGGCGTTAGCCCCGCGCTGACCTGCAGTCGAATAACAGCCGCTTCCGTGCGAGGCCCAAAATCCCCATCGACCGACAGATCCGGCGACGGCTGAAGGCGTGTATTGAGCGTTCGTTGCACCGCTTCGACCAAACGTCCATGAGCTCCGGAAGCCAGCAGCGTCACACCGGGCTGATCGGCTGGCGTGGGGTTGAAGTGCTTGTAGATCTCTAACGCAAGATTTCCACAGAGAACATTCGCCGCATTATCATCGCGCCAACTTCGATCCTGATTGGCGGTGGTAAGGAGACAAACGGCAAGCGTTCCTGCTGGCGACTGAATCAATCCAGCATCGGTCCGACTCTGCGCGACCGCGCCCGTTTTGTGAAACAAAACGGCTTCGGCAGGTAAGGATCTCGCCATCTTGGTGCGATCATCACATTTTTTCAGGTGAGCCAACATGGCTTCACAGGCCGCTTTGCTCACCAATTGGCCTTGATCCAACATCTCGAGCAGCTGAACCATTTCTCGAGCGGTCGTACTCCCCAAGCCAAATTGACGGCTGCGTTCCGGATCAATCGAAGTCTCACGCAGGTAGACCTTGGCATTGATTCGTGTTTCAGGACAACCCAAATCTTTCATGGTCTGATTGGTTGCTCGCAACCCGATCTCATCCAGGACTAGATTGGTGGCAGTGTTGTCGGACTGAGAGATCATCAACCCAATCGCATTCAACAGCGAGATCCGCGTGCCTGGTTGAAAATACTCAGTTAACAGGCCTGATCCGGGCACCTTATCCGAGGCTTCCAAAGTAAGCCACCGCTGTAGATCGAGTGCACCTCGTCCCGCTTGGCGATAAACCTCGATCATGATCGGAAATTTGATCAAACTCGCCGTCGGCATCACACGATCCGCCTGGTAAAAGTAAGACTCCTTCGTCAGCAGGTTTTTCACACCGACCGAAACTTCACCCGGATAATCTTCCATCAACGATGCAAGTCGATCGGCCAGGGGCATTTCCGCTTGAAGCTGGCTGCACACCATCAAAACGGAACAGACCAAGATCAGCGATCTTCTCATGCATCTATCTCCTCTACGGGGCATTTCCATTTGGCAATCGGCGGGTCCACAACCCATGCACTCGTTCGGCGACGGGCTGTTTTCCGTGACGGTAACAACCGTTATTTTACCGTAAAATCACAGTGGCCAGATCACATTCTCGTGCACGAGCTGGGCCCCCGTACCGTTACCGGCGCTCGTCTGACAATGACCGTCGACGACAGTCGCTCCCGTAGCAATATCGCTTGACAACAGCGCGGCGCCATCCATATCGACATAGTCCAGCAGCGGCAACAATTGCGCAATGGCCGATATGCCTACCGTCGATTCTGTCATACAACCGACCATTGCCTTGAGCCCCCGTTGTTTTGCCTCCTGAATCATTCGTCGAGCCGGCGTTAGTCCTCCACACTTGACCAACTTGATATTCACTCCGTGGAATCGATCGGCACAGCGTGCAACGTCTTCCGGTCGAATGCAGCTCTCATCGGCGATGATCGGTAACACCGAGTTAGAATAAACTTGCCGATGTCCGTTCCAATCATCTGCGACAAGTGGTTGCTCAATAAACTCAACGCCAAGTTCGAGAAGTCGCTGGGAGTTCGTGATCGTTTCGGCCACTGTCCAACCGCAATTGGCGTCAACGCGAAATCGAGCGTCCGTGTGGCGCCGCAGCTCCTCAACAATTTCCAGATCTTGGGAGGTACCAAGTTTGATTTTATAGATCGGCCAATTCGGGGTCTCCTTGAGCTTTTGCACCATCACATCGACGGCGTCAATACCGATCGTAAAATTGGAGACTGGAACTTGGTCAAAATCACATCCCCAGAGTTTATAAAGAGGCGCGCCCTGCAGTTTTCCGGCAAGATCATTCGCGGCCTGATCAACGGCACAGAGAGCAAAAGGGTTATCGGCTAATTGCGGACTGAGCAAATCCCACAACTGCTCAGGCTCCGTTGCCGAGTGCCGCTCAATCTGCGACTGCAGCCGCGAAAGTTGTTCGGTCATCCTCGGAATGGTTGCATTGTAATAGGCGTTGGTCGTCGCTTCACCAAAACCGCATTGCCCGTCCTGTCGCAGCTCAACAATCAAGGTCTGCTGCACGGAAATCGACTCCCGCGAGATGGTAAAAACGTGCCGCAAAGGCAGCTCGAATTGGTGCAACAATAATTTCACGCGATAACTTCCGCTTGCAAATCCTGCACGGCTTTCACCAAATCGTCAGGTCCATGTCGAAAAACGTCACAGGCAGGTACACCCAGCTCGTCTTGAACCCGGCGACGTTCCACGGCGGCGGCTTTCTCACTGAGCAAACGAGAGTTCATCGCAACGCCGATCACGCGACACGGGTGCATCACATTGGCCATCGTCTCGTAGACGGTCTTCAGATGACTGAGCGAAGCGAGTGAAATGTGCTCCATGCTATGCACACCTTCTCGGCCAGCCTCGTAGCACATCACCAGACCATGAGGTAGACAGCCATGTAACAGGCCAAGAGTGACGGCTGAATAGCGCGGATGGGCGAGACTCCCCTGACCTTCGATCAAGAGCATTTCGTGATTTTGATTATTGATAATTAGCTTTTCTGCTGCGCCGCTAACAAAGTCCGACACGACGCAGTCGATGGGACAACCTTCACCCGAGATCAAGATGCCGGTCTGTCCGGTCGCGACAAACTTTGCATCGCATCCTTGCGCTTTCAGCGCTAATGTCATTTCGATCGCAGCAACCATTTTGCCGACACAACAATCGTTACCAACCGTCTGAATCCGTAAACATTGATCGCTGATTCCAACTCGATTAGCCACATCATGTTCTTGATTGCGTCGCACATCGATCAGCCGGACACCCTGTTGCTCAGCGGCCAACACGAACTCGGGATCATCCGACAAAAAATCGTGCAACCCGGAAATCACATCCATTTTGCGGCGAATCGCCTCTAAGACAATCGTTCGCCAAGCTGCGGGAATCCGACCACCAGCCGGTGCAATGCCGATCATCAACGCGTTTGCACCGGGCACATCATCGAGTGTTCCAATCACGGGAGTTGCAGCGCCAACGCCCAATAGCTCGTCAGCCGACTTACCCACCTCTGTCGTATCAAACAAGGCCTGAACCTGGTCGGCACAATAACGGAGCACGCTCGAAGCTGTTTTCGCCGTAATCGGATTCGTGTGACCTTCCGTGAGAACTACGAGCTTACGGTCAGTGTGAGTATCGACTAAGTGCGACATGAGATAGTGCTTTCAACTGCGACGGTTTCGATCTTGAAGGCTCCATTGGAATCCACGCTCACTCATGCGGTCAAGAAGCCCTCCTGATCAATTACCTCAAATACGTAACCCTGCGGATCACGAAAAAAGAAGCGTTCGAAGGGAGTCGCCCGCTCGGGCTCCATTATCTCGGCCCCATGCGCTGACAGCCGTTGCTTGAGGTCGCTAAAATCGGCATTGGGATGAAAGAAAGCAACATGCCGGCCAAATTCACGCTCGCAGGCCGAGGGCTCAAAATCCGGCACGTACAGCAAATGCAATTGCTGATTTAAAGCGATATCCAGCCAAGCCGCTTGGCTTTCAATATTGTCTGGATGATAAATCTTGGTCCAACCCATCGTTTGGCAAAAAAAATCGGCGGTGGCGACCACATCCCGCGTGGCCAACGTTAGATGTGCAAACGTCACTGTATTCAGCTCCTTCCGGCAAACCATGAAGAGAGGTGCTATGGCAGCAGTTCTAGCAGGCAGCTCCCACCGATGCCAGCATGTGTGCCATCCTCACCATTGAGTGGCGGTTCGCACCAGCGCGGAGAAGACAATCTGACAAATCGTGTATCACCGAGCATTTCAAAGCGTTGGAGTTGAATCAAGTTGCAGCCCAGCGTAGCATTGCGATCCGACCAATCCCGCCTGCTGCCTCACCAAATTGGAGCCGAGATGAGCGACCCGTTGCAATCGTCGACCGCCGATCCAGAAGCTGGACCAATGCCGCCCAAGTGGCGACCGATTGGAAAAGTGCTGCGACGCGTGCTAGGTGTTTTGGTAGAAAAAGCCAAAACAACTCCAGACGCTTACCCGATGACCCTCAATGGCTTGACAAACGGCTGCAACCAGAAAAGCAATCGGGATCCAAAAATGAATTTGGAACCCCACCAGGTAGAAGACGCCCTGGAAGAGCTAAGACATCTTGGCGCAGTCGTCGAAATCGCAGGGAGCGGTCGCGTCGCCAAATATCGTCACATGATGTATGAATGGCTGGGCGTCGAAAAAGTGGAAGCCGCCGTGATGACCGAACTCCTGTTGCGAGGCACCCAAACGGTTGGTGAACTGCGTGGTCGGGCCGGACGCATGGATCCCATTGCTGACGTCGCCGCTTTACGGCCAGTGATTCAATCCCTGATCGACAAGAAGTTGATGATTTCGCTCACCGCGGAAGGGCGCGGTCAATTAGTTACTCACGCACTCTACCTGCCCGAAGAGCAAGAGAAACTGCTAAAATTAAACTCGGCACAAATATCAACGAACGTCTCTCCGATTTCTCCCGCTGCCCCGCCAAATTCACCGCCCCCCGCGACGACGATTCAGGCGAATCCCGGCGAAGAATCAGCTACAATCGGAGAGTTGCGTCGGGAAGTCGATGATTTAAAAACAGAAATCGCCCGCCTCAAGAGCGAAATTAGTGACATTTGGTCCAACCTCCGCTGACTTTCCGATGCCTTCCATGCCTATGGTTTAGGCGGTAGCACAATCCTTGGCGGTCGGCACACCTGATGCCGAACCCGTAGCCCACACCTCATTAGCCCACACCTCATTAGCCCACACCTCATTAGCCCACACCTCATTAGCCCAACGGATGCAAAACCATGAAACGCGCTTCCTCGATTGCGATTGGCCAATCCATTATTGTTTTCAGCCTGTTCATCACGGCAACCGTCTGCTGCGGCGCTGAAGCGACCACGGACACCAGCAAGGCCGATTCTGATTTCCCCATCCAGGGCGAGTACACCGGCACCGTCACGCTCGATGGTGAGGAGCAAAAGGTGGGCGTCCAGATCATCGCCAAAGGCGATGGAAATTTCGATGCCGTCGGTTACATCGGCGGGTTACCCGGTGCCGGATGGAATGGCTCTGAAAAATTCCAAGAAACAGGCAAACTTGTCGGCGATCGCCTCGTCATCAAAACTGAGCATTCAATGGCAGTGCTTAAAGACGGCAAGCTGTCAATCGAATCGCTCGATGGCAAAGATGTGGGTTTGCTAGAAAAAATAGCACGCAAGAGCCCCACACTGGGCATGAAACCGCCCGCGAATGCGACAGTCCTGTTTGATGGCTCGAACGTTGATCATTGGAAAAATGGCAAGATGACCGACGATGGCAAACTAATGCAGGGTACTACCAGTAAGCCGACTTTCCAGGACCATCAATTACACATTGAATTCCAACTGCCTTACCAACCGAAGTCTCGAGGCCAAGGCCGCGGTAACAGCGGTCTTTACCTGCAAGGACGCTATGAAGTGCAAATGCTTGATTCGTTCGGCCTGGAAGGCAAGAACAACGAGTGCGGCGGGGTTTATTCGATTAAAGCCCCCGACGTCAACATGTGCCTGCCCCCGCTCAGTTGGCAAACCTATGACATCGATTTCATTGCCGCACGCTACGACGACAAGGGAAAAGTCACAAAAAACCCACATATGACCGTCAAGCACAACGGAGTTGTGATCCATAAGAACATCGAATTGCCACACCACACCACGGCGGCACCCATGAAACCGGGAAACAGCCCCGGTCCCGTTTATCTCCAGGATCATAGTAATCCTGTTCGATACCGAAACATCTGGGTTGTTCCTGTTGATCAGTAGTGGCGGGAGTTGTCATCGTCAGTTGTTATCCAACTCGTTAAAATCATTGGACCAATTGAGATCGTCGGCGGGTAAGATTTCAGCGCGCACCGATGGATTGGATCATCGGTACCTACTTCTCGCCGGATTAACCTCAGCCACTTGGTTCCGACCATCAGAGTTGCGGACAGTCGACAGCCATGACACTGCAAATCAAGATTGAGTTTTACGGAATAGCTCGCCAACGGGCTCAGGTTTCAGACACATTGATTTCTGACGTTCAGAATGCGATCCCCCTTCATCAGGTTCTACATCATTTGGCACGCGAGTTCCCGGATCTAAATGGTGAGTGTATCGTAGACGACCAGCTACAACCCGGATTCGTAGCCAATATTAATGGCGAACAGTTCGTCACGAACCCTGATCATCGGATTCGTCCTGGAGAATCTGTTCTAATCATGTCGGCAGACGCCGGCGGATGAGGCAACCGATTACCCGCTTACAGAAAATCATCGTGACGACTCAACATAGCTCGGCAACCGCACCTCCTGGATACCATGGCAAATATTTGCGGGTTGATTTGACTACCGGCAAATGTCAGTCCATTGAACTTCGCGAGGAGGTGTTGCGTAGTTTTCTGGGAGGCACGGGCTTAGGCGTATTTCTCATGCACCAGGAGTCCCAAGCCACCGTGGATCCGTTTGACAGTCGTTCCGCGTTGGCCTTCATATTCAGTCCGCTCGTCGGGAGTCCATTGACGACAAGCGCGAAATTTACTGTCGCCAACCGAAGTCCGTTAACCGGCATGTATAATGATTCGCTCGCCAGCAGCGGATTCGCGATCGCCGGCAAAAGCGCTGGCTGGGACGCGGTTGTTTTGGTGGGTCAAGCTGAAGCTCCGTCGATCGTCATCATTGACGAAGATCAAATCGATCTGCAACCAGCCGAAGGACTGTGGGGACAATCGATACCAGAGACCGAGCGTGGACTGCAACAGCGCCTTGGTTCGCAATTTTGTTACGCCACGATCGGACCGGCAGGTGAGCAACAAGTTCGTTTCGCCACCATTTCTCATGACGGCCGACACGCAGGACGCGGTGGATCCGGTGCAATTCTCGGTTCGAAGCAGATCAAGGCAATTGCCATTCGCGGCAACCAAAGACCTCGTTGGTTTGATCCGGCAGCTCTGACGAAATATAGCAAAGACCTCTCGACTCGGTCGTTCGGACCTGCCACCGCGAAGTACCGCGAGTTAGGCACCGCCTCAAACTTATTGACGTTCAACCGATTAAAAACTCTACCAACGCGTAACTTCCAACGCGGTTCGTTTGAGGGAGCAAAGCAACTTGCGCCCGAGACTCTCTCGATAAGCCATCAAAAAACGCGACACTCCTGCGTGGCTTGCACCATTGGCTGTGAACATGTCTACCAACTGGACAAGTCAGGTGACGGCGTAAGACTTGAGTATGAAAACCTGTTCGCGTTAGGTTCACTCTGTGAAGTGGATGACCCTGAGATCGTTTTGCACGCATCAAAAATTTGCGACCAACTAGGTATCGACACCATCAGTGCGGGGGCAACCATTGCTTTTGCAATGGAATGTGTACAACGGGGCCTGCTGAATGAATCTTGGCTCCAATTTGGCAATGGGCCCGCGTTACTGCGGGCACTTGACCTCATCGGTAATCGCCGAGGATTCGGAGACCAACTCGCTGAAGGCAGCCGTCGTCTCGCGGTGCAGATTGGCCAGAACTCGGCTGATTTTGCGCCCCATGTAAAAGGGCTTGAAATCCCGGGCTACGAACCGCGAGGCCTACAAGCGATGGCGCTTGGGTTTGCCGTTTCTGCGCGAGGCGCTGATCACAACCGCAGTGGTGCCTACGAAGCGGATTTCTCGGAAAAAGTTGACCGGCGTCAGGTTGACAAACGCTCGGTGCGACTCGCTATTCAGACGGAAAATCAAGCCGCAATCATGGATTCCTTGATTCTTTGCAAATTTCTGCGGGGCGTATTTGACGACTTTCTTTCCGAAGCAGCCGGCATGCTCCATCTGGTCACCGGATGGGATATGAATGCGTCCGAATTACAACAAACGGCAAATCGCATTGTTGCGACCAAAAAGCTTTTTAATATTCAAGCCGGTTGGCACCCCAAAGATGACACACTGCCCAAACGATTCCTCAGCGAACCGCTCCCCGATGACCCCAAAGCGACTTTAACCCATGCTGAATTGCATTCGATGGTTATCGCTTACAATCGAGAAAGAGGTTGGACTGACGAAGGCTGGCTAAAACCAGATTCCCTCACTGATCTAAAACTTGATACCTTGTTGGTAAACAACCCGCCATCGTAGCGCCACAAACAACCGAACACGAAAATCTCAACGACGAATTGCGACACCACTATGACCCATCAATTCATCCTGATCCCTGGCCGCACCAGCAAACAAGGCTGTGGAATAAGCGAGGGGAAATTTGGCGAGAATTATCAGTCAGAGATCAACGCCTTGCAACTCAACCAAACAGACATGGAAGAGATGGGACTTTCCGAGGGAAGCCGCGTTCGCATCAAAAGCGACCATGGGCAAATCGACGTTGCGATCAAAGCAGCACCGAAAGGCGAATTACCGCAGGGCCTTTTATTCATCGCCTACGGTGATCTATCAAGTCGACTCATGGGAGGTGACACTCATGGGTCCGGCATGCCAACGAGCAAAGGCCTCGACGTCACCTTACAGATCCTGGAAGAAACTGACGCACCCCCGACAGACTGATTGATCAATCGTGCAAACATCCCAGGACCCGAAAAAATTCCGCGTCGGTCAGAAAACCGTTCGAGCCGGCACGGACCTGACACATGACTTTGCCTATATTGACAAACATTTGCTCGTGATCAACAAACCGACCGGTTTACTCAGTGTTCCCGGACGCACACCTGACAAACAAGATTGCTTGTTCACTCGATTACAACCTGCATTTGACGAACTGTATGTGGTTCACCGGCTGGATCGTGATACGTCGGGCGCCATGCTATTCGCCCGCAACTCCGAAACACAATCCGCCTTGGGCCGGATGTTTCAACGGGGAGAATTGGCCAAGGAGTACTGTGCTTGGGTCGAAGGATCTGCCCAAACCGCAAGAGGGACCGTGGATGCACCGATTGGTCGAGTCCCAGGTGCGAAGCTTCCACCACGATATTGCATTGACCACAACGCGGGCCGAGCCGCACAAACCTCCTGGGCAGTCATTGAGACAGACCGTCATCGCACACGTTTGAGTTTGAAACCAGTGACGGGCCGATCTCATCAACTACGAGTTCACTGCCAATATTTAGGCCACCCGATTGTGGGTGATCCGATCTACGGCACGCCAGATTCCCGCATGTTTCTTCACGCGCATCGACTCGACTTCGTCCATCCAGTCAGTGGTGATATGCTGAGGGTAGAGGTTCCTGTACCGTTTTGAAAGACATTCCTATTGTGTGGTGTCTCATGACCAATCGGTTACTACGATGGCAACCACGTTTACTAACAGCGATTGTGTTCTGCGCTGCAACAACCCTTGCCTGCCTGCCGACTACGGTTGGTGGCACCGAGCGCGATGACTTGTTGGTGAAAGGTCTTTGTCAACGTTCGCTCTATCGCCAGGCAGAATTATTGTGTTTAGATGAAATCAAGCAATCGGCAGGCAAGCCTCAACAACAAGCTGACTGGTACAAGCTACTGTTCAAGACATACGCCCAGCAAGCATTAAATGCGTCCGAATCGGCGCGCGAGAGCATTTGGAAAGCCGCCGGCGAACAATGGGATCGGTTTCAACAGGAACCGATCGATCCGCAGCGACCCGATATCGAGTTACAATACCGCTTAATCGAATTAGCACGGGGGGAGTTGCTCGCCTCAGCCATCGACCTCTCAAACAACCGCGCCCAGGCAGTTCGAAATGCGACCGCGCAGCTGCGGCAAACTTCACAAGCACTGGAAAAACTGGCCGAATCGGTTGCAACACAACAGCGTACTGCGTCGGCGAAAGAGCGACTTTCGTCAAGAGCCCTTCAACAACTCCACGCACTCATCGAGTTCAAACTTGGCGAAAGCCTGCGACAACAAGCTTTCTGCTATCCACCCGACAGCCCCGATTATGTTCATTTACTTACCCAGGCGGTGCGCCGTTTTGATTCCGTAGCACGACTTGCTGGCAGCTCCGAATTAACACGTCTCAGCCAGTTAGCCGAAATCGACTGCCACCGTCGCCTGGGAAATAGGGCGGAGACAAGACAGGGTATCGAGCGGCTTTCGAATGCGGATCTCAGCCAGGAGCTTCGTGAAAAGTTGATCATTCAGCAAGCTGAGCTGTTGATCGATCGCCAGGCCGCTCGACAAGCCATCGACTTGCTGGAAAAGAATCTATTTCAAGCAAAGGGCTCAGAGGATCGCCCCACCTTGGCTCTCGCCGAACTATCGATTCTGCGAGCTTATTTGGCATTAGTCCGAACCGCATCCACCGCGGGTCATGACAACCGTGCACAACAATGGCAATCATCCGCTCTACGTCTTGTGCGAAAAATGGAAAAAACTCGCACTCCTTATTGGGCTCACCTTGCTCAACGCGAAATAAGTACGATCCGCCTGAGAGCCACAGGATTTGCCGACGTGGATGTACTTGAACGTACGGCTGCAACACAGTATCGACGAGATCAGTTCGAGGAAGCCATCGCCACCTACCGGCGCGCCGCCGAACTGGCCCAACAGTTGAACGATCAAAACCGCAGCTTCGACTTAGGTTTTCAAGCCGCCGCCATTGAATATAAACAACATGAGTTTGCGGAAGCACGTAACGCATTTCGCCAATTAGCCATCCAACACCCCGACAACATCAGGGCCAGTCAAGCTCATTTGTTAGCCATCACATCTGCTGCCCGACTCGCAAAGAAATCGGCTGCCGAATTCGAATCGTATGAAGCCTTGCTCTTCGAGCACTTGCGACAATGGACGCGCCACCCATCGGCAAATCAAGTCCGCTGGTGGCTAGGCAACCTCCAATATGGACGAAGTGAATGGTTGGCGGCCATCGACTCATGGATCCTGATTGATCCATCATTCGAAAAAATCACCGAAGTTCGTGATCGGTTGCGATCCAGTTTCCTGAAGCTGCTTAAGAACCCACAGGTTACCAAGACGGAAAAAGTCAGTTTGGCGGAAAAGGCATCGAAATATTTTGAGCAAGCGGCTGCAGCCAACAATAAGAATCTTGATCATTGGACTGACCAGTCACGCCTGGCGATTACGGACGCCGCTACATTTCATCTGCTTTTCACCAACCAGTCGCCAGCCGCCATCCTGCCAGCATTACGGTCGGCTGCCGCGTCGGACAATCGGTCTGCCCGCTGGGCGTCGACAACCCAAGCCATACTAGGCCTCGCCGAAGGCTTATCACGTAACATCACCGCCGCAAACGCCTTGTTCGCCCAAGTCGATTGGTCAAAGGTTGACAAACAAATCGACATTGTGGCTCGCCTGAACCAGGAATGTCGTATCAATCCAGCGGCTGCGAATACACTTGCAAAATTGACGCTTGAATTGACGAAGCAAATCACCAACTCATCGCCAAATCTAAGCGACGATCAACGCGATGCACTCAACCAATTCAACGCCGAAGCCTACGCTTACCAATCGAAACCCCTTGCGGCAATCAAGATTTACAACGCGCTGATCGACCAACGTCCGACCGACCGAGTCGTGCAACAGCGGCTAGCAGAACTGTATGCCGCCCGCGCATCAGACCGAGATCAGACAGCCGCCCTTGAACATTGGCGACGTGTGATCCGCCTCAGTCCTGCTGGTGGTTCTAATTGGTTCCAAGCAAAACTAGGAGTCGCTCGAGCCTTGGCAAAACTCGGCCAAACAGAGCGAGCCGTAGAAGTGATTCAGCTGACGATGGCCCTCCATCCTGACATGAATAGTAAGGCAACCCAACGAGCCTTCGAAAAGCTGTTAAGAGAACTCAAAAAAAAGAGATCTCTTGGTGACTCGAACTGAATCGCGTCTGGGGAGGGGGGCTCAAGAGCCGCAAATCACCGGCCAGCGACTCTCAAGCGAAACGGCTGAAATTTCAGACTCAAAGCGTACAAAGACGATCGCTTGCTGTGGAGTCAACTCGCGCAGATCGATATCGCCCAAATGACGCCATTCGCGCTCAACGCTCCAGGCAACTCCACATTTTGAGTGAGACAGCTGAAAAAAAGGACGTTGATGGGAACTTAATTGTCGCCAACATTCTTCGTCCCCGTAGATGACAGGTCGAGCAGCTCGCTGCTGTAGCCACTTTCGGTCAATACATAAACCATAGGCTTCAAAGTCCCACCTGCTCAGATGCGGACGAAACAGTCGCCGTGTCGCAATTTCGTCATGGCTCCACTCAGTAAAACAAACAACTTTGATTGGCGATCGCGTCATGCGACAAGTAGCAATCAGCCGTTGCATCTGCAGAATCTGCTTTAACGAGCCAAGCGAGTTCCGCAAACTCGCCTCAGCAAAAAGTTGCTCGGCCAAGTACTGGTCAAGCGGTTGATCGGGCCACGGACCGTGACAGGCACGCGTCCAATGTCACAAACGAGGAACGACCGTTGTGGCACTCAGCGTTGGGTTTTGCATCGTCTCCCGCCAATCAAAACGGACCGATCACGATCGATCGACTGAATATCAGTGTGACGGCAAAGCGTCGCACCTTGCCCGACCAATCTTGTTGACAGTCTTCTATCCAGCTCCCCGGTTGATGTTACGAGCCGCACAGCTGGCGGATCAGGCAAGGAAATTCGCCACGACAATAAACGAATTAGCCGGCCCTGCGATCGCAACCCTAACACAAACACAGTGCTGGCCAACGAGAGCAGACAGGCATCTAAGTTGGGGCCAATCGGAGACACTGGCTTTTTGGCAAGAGGTGGCGAAACGATCGCGCGCATTGCCCATTGGGAACTCTTGGACCGTACAAAACATCGATCCAGCCAACTCACAGTTTTTCCGGCGAAAGAATCGACCATCACCAGCGGCTGTATACCGTCCTGCGCCAGTTGGCTGACAAATGGGTGACACGTCGTCCGTGGAGCGGTCAGCAAGATTTGCCGCCGAGGCTCCAATCCCGTCACCACCTGCCGAAGACCAAACAACCAAAGTGATTTCGTAGACAGATTACGTCCTATCCGCGAACTGAGCACACAAACAAACTGTCCATGCACCCGGCCCTGAGGCCACCAGACTGCTCGCAGCCCTAGCATAGGAGTCTGCAGGCAGAAAAGCATCGCACGTCTTTGCTGGCACGCTTGAAGCCTGCTTACAATTCGAGTCGACCGTTGCCCGACCGTCTTCGCTTGCCAGGCGTGAAGCAGGTCTGGCAACAGATTCGGCTCGCCACCACCTGCCGTTTCTCGGCGACCCGCTACAACGCTTAGAAAAACTTCATGGAGCTTGTTCAGTTCTGACATACGTTTTCTATCTCGCCACGATCTTCCCAGGAACTTTTCCAGTGACAAATTAGGTCAAACAGCCGGGATTCGTCAAAGTCGCATGGCAGTCGCTCTTTTCGCTCAAGCCGAACCTGTTTATTCTGCTCTACAACTTTGCAACATCTGCATCAAACGCGAGAAAATGCCGTCTGGCTTGTTTCTCGAGTAACCATTCAACGTATCATGAGAGCAATCGGCGGCGCTCCGATCAATCTTGGCGTCAACGACGATTACCTCGTTCCAACGGCTCGATAATCACCGCATTGATGCATGTTGGGAATTCGACTTTCACTCCACGGATGATCAAGATAAATGATTAACCTTCAGGGACATCGGGCCTTGGTGACGGGCGGAACACAGGGCGTCGGCGCTGCCATCGCCTATTCGCTGGCGCAAGCTGGTGCAGACGTCGTCCTGCATGGACTTACGATCGACGAACAAGCGCATGCGACCGCTGCCGCATGTCGTGAGACAGGAGTTGAGGTCGGTTTGATCGACGGAGATTTGTCGGGGCCAACCGAATCAGCCGTGCAACGAGTCTTTGAACAGGCCCAAACGACGCTGCCTGGCATCGATATCTTAATTAACAACGCCGGCACTTACGCCGATCTGCCGTTCCTTGACATGACCTATCAATCATTTGAACGGACGATGCGATTGAATGTCTTTTCCTATTTCTTTTTGAGCCAAGCCTTTTCCAGACAGTGGGTCAACGATAACACTGCGGGTCGCATCCTTTTGATTGGCTCAATCAACGGTCGGCTTGCGGAACCGACCCATTCAGGCTACGACACTTCCAAGGGGGCGATCGAAATGATGGTCAAAACCCTGTGCGTTGAACTGGCTCCACATCAAATTCGTGTTAACGGTCTTGCCCCCGGTCTGTTTCGCACGCCACTCACATCTTCCGCGTTGGATCAGCCGGGAGTTTTACAGTGGATGCAACAGCACACACCGAACGGGCAAGTGCCCGGACCGGAGGTTGCGGGCGCCGCAGCCGCATTTCTCGTCAGTGACGTGGCGGACCACATTCACGGGCAAATGCTATTAATTGACGGCGGCATGAGCGTTTGGCAACAACCCGATCTTTAGACGTGAGACGAATCTAGATTTGAGTCGGTTCGCGATAGTAAGCAGTCCCGGTTGCCAAGAGGGAAGCCACAACGATATTTTTTTTCCGAGCCGGATCCCGACCGCCAATCTGTACCGTATCGATTTGCACACAACACACAGCATTATATCCCAGCTCAAGCGATTGTTCCTTGATGCGGAGAAGCGCCTCTCTGCGGCCCCGTTCCAACAACGTTTGAAAGCTGCTAATCTCCCCGCCAAACAGATTCTTGATGGTGCCGAGAAAAGTTTTCAGATAATCGCTGCTGATGACAACTTCCGACACCACCAAGCTGGGCACTAATTCATGCTGAGGAACGGGGTCGGTATAGGCGTGCGTCTGCGTGACCAAGACCTTTTGAGTTGCTGCCTCACGACGATCTAAATCGGCAAGATGTTTTTTTTCAATTTGCCGTCCAAGTGTCAGCCCCAATAGAAGCAGGGCCATCGGCACACCGAAGGCCAACCCCAACTCAAACAGAATGAACGGATGCATTTCAGCTGCTCCTATCAAAGACCCACCAAATATCAAACCGTTTCGGGAGCGACCGTGACGGCGGTGCCGTAAGCAAATAACTCGGACGCACCGGCCGAGATCGAGCTCGTAGTGAACCGCACGTTCAAGACTGCATTGGCACCCAACTGCTGGGCTTGAGCCAACATACGCTGCATTGCTTCTTGACGCGATTCCGTCAAAAGTTCGGTATAGCCAACAAGTTCTCCGCCAACCAAATTTTTCAGCCCGGCAGCGATATCTCGGCCGGCGTGCTTCGCCCGCACTGTATTACCTTGGACAATCCCTTTGACTTCTAAAATTCGATGACCTGGGACCGTATCTGTATTCACTACAATCATGACAAGCTCTCCCAAGTCCGAGGCCGAAACCCAAACGATCAGTTCCACAATTGTGATGGTGACCTCGTCGACCAACAAGTGGTCGGATAAGATTTAAAAGATTGAAATCAACTGATTTCGGGGGAAATATCCCGTCGAACCGACCCTCCGTCGAAGATTGACTTGGAGATTTAATGCAGACGGCAATCAGCGCACTCGGCCTACTGATAATGGTTTTCCTGGCGTGGTTGATGAGTTCCAACCGCCGCCAGCTCAATTGGCGAATCATCTTCGGTGGATTGGCGCTTCAAATCGCATTTGCCTTGTTTATCTTGCGCACGACCCCGGGTCGCCTGATGTTCGACGGCATCGGGGATTTATTTAGGGCTTTGAATTCAAATGTCGAAGCGGGATCATCGTTTCTATTTGGTTTGAACCCTAGGTCGGATGATGAACTGTTACCTCCGACCTATGCGTTGTTAAGGTCGTTCGCATTTGGAGTCTTACCGACGATCATTTTCTTCTCGTCCTTGATGTCGATCCTGTATCACCTGGGAATCATGCAACGCTTAGTCAATTTGATCGCTTGGATCATGCAGAAAACACTCGGCACTTCGGGAGCCGAGAGCTTGTCGGCCGCTTCCAACATCTTTGTCGGTCAAACCGAGGCTCCGCTGGTCATTCGACCCTACATTTCGAAAATGACAACGTCGGAATTGAATGCCGTGATGGTAGGCGGCTTTGCCACCATTGCTGGAGGTGTGATGGCGGCATTCGTCGAGATGGGTGTTGACGCTGGTCATCTCGTGACCGCATCCGTGATCTCCGCACCCGCCGCCCTACTCATTGCCAAAGTGATGCTACCGGAAACGGAGCAACCAGAAACGTTAGGCCCAGTAAAAAATCTGCCTGGAATCGAACATGTCAATTTAATTGAAGCAGCCGCGGCGGGCGCAAGCGACGGCTTGAAACTGGCGTTGAACGTAGGCGCTATGCTAATCGCGTTCCTCGCCTTACTGGCCATGGCTAATGGCCTATTGGGTTGGGTGGGCGACCAGTTTTACGATCTGACGAATTATCTGTTTCAGCTACCCCGCGGAACAACTTGGAGCCTAGAATTATTCTTTGGCTATGCATTCGCGCCGTTCGCCTGGGTCATGGGAATCCCTACCGAAGACTGCCGCAAGGCAGGCGAATTGCTGGGGGTCAAGATGGTTGCCAACGAGTTCCTGGCTTATGACGGTCTCGGCAAATGGGCGAAAGAAACGGGTGAAGCGGCCCCCAATCCACGTTCGATTGTGATCATGACTTATGCACTCTCTGGCTTCGCAAACTTCAGCTCAATTGGAATCCAATTAGGCGGAATTGGCGCCATTGCTCCAGAAAGACGCTCGGACTTAGCTCGTCTGGGACTTCGGGCGATGTTTGGCGGAACCTTAGCAGCCTTCATGACGGCCTGCATCGCAGGTATTCTGTTACCCTCGATTCCAGCACCTGTCGAGAATCGGCCGATCGAACGACCCAACACAGTCTCAACCTCCACGAACTCCGTCAAAATCAAAACGGTTCGGCAACAGGTGATTCAATGTGGTTTCGACGAATTCAGCCGCCTGTGCAACGTCAATCAACAGAATTCTCAAATCAGGAACGAATTCCGAAATGACTTGCCGACAAGCCCCACATGGAGCATGACCGCCCTGAGTGGCTATTGCGAGAATCGAGAATTTACGTTGTCCAAGCGAAACGGCGTTTTGCACCGCGACCCGCTCTGCACAAACCGTCAAGCCAAACGACCCATTCTCCACGTTGCAGCCCGTGTGCAGCGCCCCTTGCTCATCAAGTAACGCCGCCCCGACTGCGAACTGGGAGTACGGTGCATATGCGAACTGTCGAGCGGCTATTGCCGCCTCGACGATCTCTTCAATTCTACCATCACGCGTCATGTTTGATCTTTCGTTGGATATCCCAAAGTGAATCAATGCCAACATCAACAATCATCGATAGTCAATCGTTCAACGATTAACGGCGGTGCGTTTACAATCTGATTCGCTGAGATCGTAATCGCCTGAAGCACCGCATCAGAAACGGCTTCGACAGCCTTGGACCTACCAAAGACTCGGATCATCGGCTGGCCCACTTTCACTTCGTCCCCAATCTTAACCAACACCTCAAAACCGGCTGCCGCATCAATCTGATCGCTAATCACCTTTCTTCCTGCTCCGAGTAAGATAAGTGCATGCCCCAGTTCTCTACCATCAAAGTGGCTAACCCAACCCGCTGTTGTTGCGCAGAGGGTTCGCGGTGGATAACTACCAAATTGCTGATTGAGATTTCCGCCTTGAGCATTGACCATTTCGACAAACTTGTCGTAGGCAGCACCATTTTGAAGCTGTCGATTCAAGAGTTTCATCACTGAATCAGGATCCGTCGTTCTGTCACGGTCTCTCATCAATTCGCCACCCAGTGCAACCACAAGTTCCCTGACTTCGGACGGACCTTCTCCCTGCAAGACTTGAATCGATTCTTGCACCTCCAGCGCGTTGCCCACCATGCGGCCCAGCGGCTGATTCATATCTGAAAGCAACGCGGTTGTCTTGACACCCAGTCGTTCACCCACGCTCACAAGATTTTGTGCGAGATAGCGGGCAGCCTGAGAATCTGCCATGAACGTGCCAGACCCGAATTTGACGTCCAGTACTAAACGGTCAAGAGACTCAGCTAACTTCTTACTCAAGATGCTGGCGGTGATCAACGGAACCGATTCGATGGTCGCGGTTACATCTCGCAGCAAATAAAGTTTTCGATCAGCCGGAGCTAAGTGAGAATTGGCGCCACTGATCACACATCCAACAGTTTCAGTTTGTTGTCGAATTTCATCGATCGTCAATGTAGTTCGAAAACCTTCAATGGCCTCCAACTTGTCTAACGTCCCTCCGGTAATCCCCAACCCACGACCAGAAATCATCGGAATGTGCAAATCACACGAGGCCAAGAGCGGTGCGAGAATCAGCGACACCTTGTCACCGAGACCTCCTGTTGAGTGCTTGTCGACCTTTGGAACATTATCATTCCAAGTCAGACGCTGTCCGCTATCCAACTTGTGCTGCGTCAAAGCCGTTGTCTCAGCCAACGTCATGCCACGAATGCAAATCGCCATGGCTAAGGCAGCCATCTGGTAATCTGGAATTTCCCCGGCCGTGTAAAGATCAACAAATTCCGCAATTTCGTCGGACGTCAACTCTAGGCCGTCTCGTTTTCGCGCAATGATCTTCGCAGGAATCACCATTACCACCGTCCCTTGTCAGGTTGTTGCAATGAGACACCGTTTTAGACAGTTCGAGCGACGCTGGCGAGACCAAACCCCAACTGACGTGAAATGCTGACCTTTTCGCGCCGAAATGATCACCCAAACTCGCGGCAAGATAGGTTTTCAATTCGAGCTATCTAAATGCCAAGATCATCAGTGAATAACGCAAGGTCCAGCTTTTGTAATTGGGTCAGATCACTGGGCGAAAGGCGACGATCACCTTCCGACAACGATGGTTCGATCAATTCCAATCGATCGTCCTGAGCATGCGAGACAGCAACTTTTGACGGAGCCATCGCAGCAAGAATCGGGGACGCAAACACACTTTGTTCGACATCGGTGACTGCCTGTTGATCCGCAAACAGTTGATCGGCCAACATGGCACTTGTCAGCGAAACATCGGAGCGAGGCGAGGGAACCGGCAAAGGCAAACTAGCATTCGTTGCATTCAAAACTAACAATGCGTCAATAGGAGTGATCGATTGATCGGCATTGACATCCGGATATTTGACGCCTTCGATGCGAGCTTCGATCTGATGAGCGCCAACGTTGTTGAGTTCATTGATAAGTAACAACGCATCCAAGGGCGAAACGTGGCCATCGTCGTTGACATCAAGCGGATTCCCAGGATTGGTGTACTCCTCTGACTGGCTGGGAAGCAACAAGGTGGGAGGATCAAAATTACCAACCAACGGCAAAGCGAATTCATCGCCAAACTGAGCAAACAAATCGTTGCCGAACGGCGTTGGCGTGTAATCAATCGTGGGCCAACTGTTGACTGGATCATCGGGCGGACTCATTCGGTTCAACAAGGATTCACCGCCAGAAACCAGAAAGTACCACTCCGAGGCCGCCCGTCCCAAGACGCCAGGACGATCGGGCACCCAAATCCCAAGATCATCAAATCCATCTTGGTCCATGTCGGCAGCAACCGGTCGCTCCCGAACACCAATGAATCCAAAGTTGATAATGTGCTCGGCAAATCCGTCCCAACCACGAAGTGATCCGTCCGCCAAGTCAATCATGAATTGATCATCGGCCCAGGTTGCCAAATCATCGAATCCATCTCCATCAAAGTCACCCACAAATGGGTAACCTGTCAAATTACTTCGGACGATCGCATCCGTCTTAAAATCGTGGTCCGTGTCAAAATACCAAGCTTGGCCGTCAAAAACCGCGACCTCATCGCCATTCTCGTCATTCGCATCGAAACGGCCTGCAACCGGCAAACCGTTGGCGTCATTCGGATCACGACGATCAATATTGGGAACTCCATCGTTATCCGTATCGACCAACCAGCGAAACGTATCATCGAATTTCCCATAGCTGGCAAGCTTGTCGTAACCATCGGTCAGATCATCGGGCCTCAAGGCGAAATTGCCCGCAAAGACTTCATCACTGGTGAAGCCAGCTCGGTAAACAATATCGCGATTGGTAAAGTCCAAATTCTCTGGATCAAATGCAAAATTGCCGTTGGTATCGACCCAAATCGTCCCCGCGCCCCAGACCCCGAGCTCAGGCCGACTGTCAATCGTGAATCGTGCGACGAATTCCCCACCTGGCACCCCATCTCCCGATGGAAAAACGGGAGCCACCGGTGTCCGGCCCGGCGATCCTTCAAAGGGCGAAGCGGCGCCTGATTCACCATCGAGCGAGTTACCGGCGCGATCAGTAATTGAATCCGCGACTGTCAACGTGTATCGATCATCCGGCAAGGGCTCGGCGAGAACCAATATGGCTTGCGTCAGCAGCTGACCTGTCGCGGTGACTTCGGCCTCGACTTCAACCCGCGCGATCGGCATGTTTCCGTTGGCGTCACCGACGAGTTGATAGTGACCCTCCTCGCTAAGAAGCTGAGAGACCGCCGCATCAAAATCGATGCCGGCGCGATCAGGTCCATCTGAAACATGAATCACAATGCGATCCAGGATCGGGTCGGGACCGCTGGCAGGTTTCGGGTCAAACAGACTCGGGTAGCCTTCGACATCCTGAGTCACGTTAACGATTTTGGGACCTACCGAGTCAACGATCAAATCGAACGAAGAGCTTTCGCGATTTCCCGCGGGATCTTCGTAGGAAACCTCCACAACATGCGACCCTTCCGCCAAAGGCGTCACGGTGGAGAGACTCCAATTGCCGTCAAGTTCAAATGGTTGATGCGGGGGTTGTATTGCCTCGTCTCCGTCGTAGGGAACCGCGACAGTCGTGCCCGCTGGTAGACCATCGATTGTCACCGTCACAAGCCCGTTGGCTTCGGCTCGACCGGTAAAATCAGGTGTGCGATCTCGCGTGACACCGTCGAGAAAAGTTGAAAACGCTCCATTAATCCCCGAGTCACTATCCGGATGCAACGCGACTTCACCGCGATAGCCGGTGCGGTCGACAAGCAACGGCAACAAAAAGTCATGACTCAAATTACCGGCCCGATCCTCTACTTCTAATTTCAGATTGTGCAATCCTTCCGGCAAAGTGATTGGAGTTGTCGCAAGCTGTGTTTTGGACGTTAACCCATCCAACAAATCGTCGATTGCAGCGTCATCGGATGAACGATACACCAAAAGCTCATCTCCGGATTCCGATCGAGCATAAAGCCGATACTCCAGATTCTGACCATCGGGAAAGAGGGTCAAGTGATCGGCCTGGTGGGGATCGGATGAAGTCGCAGAGAAGACCAGCGATTCGGCGTAGGTGCGATTGTCGTCATTGTGACGTCCGGAATCGAATTCTTCCCACAGGTCGAGGAACGGCGTATTTGGCTCCAAGGTATCAATCTCAACGGTGAGTTCCGTACTGCGATTCACATTCCCCGCCGCATCCTCGAGACGAGCAAAAACCGAGTAGACACCGTCATCAAGAGGTTCAACGGTGATTTCCCACAGTCCGATTCCATCATCGGACGTTCCATCACTGTCGTCACTGTGAACCGTCGCTTCACCAACTAATTCGTTGTTCGCAAACAACAAAACACGGTTACCTACTGTCCCATGACCGAGAAAGGCGGGGCTTTGAATCCTGGTCACATGATCGAGAGAACTGATACCACTGTCAGCGTACTCTGCTAAATCAATTGTGACGCCTCCGGGCAGTTCGGTGTCGATTTCAAGCTCTAGTAGAAATTCGTGACTGATATTCCCCGCGCGGTCCTCGACCTCTAACTTCAAGTTGTGACTCCCGTCGGCCAGTTCAGGCAACGCAATTTCGTAAAATCCACCGGCAACAAATCCCCCCAACTCGACAAAAGAATCGTAAAGCAACTTCTCTTCGCTAACTCCGTCTCGGTCATAAACACGAAACGCAACGTCATGCGGAAACGGGTTCTCCCCTCCTGCTGGCGTATCGTTGGCGGTTACCGACAGGATCGGCGTATTGTCATAGGTAACTTCGTCATCCGAACGATGGCCTGAGTCTGAGAGTAAATCTAACAAGGGCAGATTGGGTTGGGTCGTATCCACCCAGATAAAAAAGGGCTCTGCCGACGTGAGGTTGCCAGCCAGATCTTCAATTTGAACTTGGATTTGATGCTCACCATCACGGAGTGGATCAAGTTGGATCTGCCACGCACCGAAGCCATCTCCGACCATTCCATCCGACACATCGCTACCCACAACCGTGCTTCCCAACAACAAGCCGTTGGCAATCACCGACACTCGGTCGCCAATCGAACCGGTACCACCCAATGCGGGCGATCGGATCGCCGTCACAAAATCATCATGGAAGGTGCCCGAATCACTGAAAGACTGCAAGGAAACCGCTGGCAGCGAGGGGAATTCCGTGTCGATCTCGAGATCCAACAGGAACGCGTGGCTGATGTTACCCGCTCGATCCTCCACCTCGACCCTTAAGTTGTGCAGACCATCACCCAACTCAGGTAATGATTCGACAAAGAGCCCCTGATCAGTCAGATCGCCCAGAAAACTCAAGGAGTCAACTAACAACTGTTCGCCCATTGCATCGCCGGGTCGGTCATAGACTCGAAAGCGAAGATCACGAGGAAACGAATTATTGCCTCCCCCTGCCGTCGTCGCAGCCGTGATTAAAATATCGGGCGTGTTGTCGCTGGTGATGCGATCAAGGGGATCGATTCCGGAGTCACTGCGTAGATCGAGGAAGGGCATATGCGGATCGGTCGTCACCATCCAAATGGTAACGCTTTCGCTCCGCCCCCGATTACCAGCCAGATCTTCAATTTCGGCAACGATGTCGTATTCGCCATCGGCCAACGGTTCGACGGTTACTTCCCAGGCGCCTTGACCATCTCCGGGACGCCCATCGGTTTCGTCACTTCCAACCGATCCGGTTCCTACGAGCACTCCGTTAGCAAAGATACTGATCTTTGAATTGACCTCACTAACACCAGAAAAGGCGGGCTGCCGCTTGGCAGTCACATTATCATCGTGAAAAACGCCCGTATCACTGGCCTCGATCAAATCGACCGTTGCGATGGGTGCTTGAGTATCGATCGCAACAGTCAGCAAAAAGTCATCGCTGATGTTTCCGGCCCGATCTTCGACTTCCAATTTCAGATTATGAACACCGTCGGGTAATGGTCCGAGCGTTTTTGAAAGTTGCTCCAAATCGGTCAGGCCATCCAGTAAGTTCACGACAGGAATGTCGGGGTCGATCGATGAATCATAGATCATCACTTCCGTTGGATCACCATTCGGATCGGAGGCATCAGCTCGGAGGAAGACGCGATATTTGTAATTAAAGTGATTGAGGTGCTTTTGTTGACGCGGATCGGTTGTCGTCATTGAAACCAGGAACGAATCCGTATTCGTGACGTTATCAACCGCATCAAGACCGGTGTCATCCATCAGATCGAGATACGGTGTATTCGGCTTGAGAGAATCGACCTCCGCCAGCAGAGGTTCCCCAATTGAGCTCACATTGCCGGCGACGTCTTCGTACTCAGCGCGAAAGGCATACTTGTCATCCGCAAGGGGCTCAACAGTAATCTCCCAACTTCCGTCTGGGTTGGTGACTGATTGACCAATCACTTCCGTTTGAACGCCCAAACGATTAGCCATGATGCGAACTTTGACATTCGGTTCACCAATCCCACTGAAGGCGGGCTGCGCCTGGGAGGTAACATTATCGTTCATGGACATCCCAGTGTCACTTGAGTTCAACAGATCAGGTTGATCTGCACCATTTGGCGGATCAAGATCGATGGTCAGCCCAAACGGAGAGGACAACTGGCCACGACCAGTCACTGGAACATTCTCGTCCCCCAGCAAACTACCATCAAAGGTTTCTACAGCCGCATTAACGACGTAGAGACCGCTGACCAGTTCTTGATCGGCAAGGGTAAATTCATAGAGCGTTCCCGAATCATTCAACGGCGTCGCATAGCCGGAGTGAAGATCGCCTGTATCCAAATTGGTGACGGAAACTCTTACGGCAACACCCGCTTGCCTTGGCAATTCCGGGACTCCCGACGCATCGACTGGGGAGGAAAGCAAAGACACTCCCATCGCCAAGTAATCCGCCAAGTCTGCTTGCAGAATCACATCAGGTGTTGCATCAGCGGTAATCGAATCTCGATTTAACATCCCGGTGTCGCTTGCCGGGGTCAACCGCAATACCGTCGGAATCGGTGCGGCAAAGTTTTCAACCTCCAGGTCATAACGATTCGTCGACTCACCGTCACTCGCCAACACCCTGACAAAATAAACCTGTTGTGAAACGACGGGAATCACAATTTGTTCGTCATCGTCATTTGATTCAGCGCGTGCGATTGTATTACCAGCCACATCATCGACAGCCAAATCAAGGTCACCCAGACGGTGATCAAAAATTGCATTGAGAATCAGTTTACCGGTCGAGTGCGCGGAAATACGAAAGCGGTCCGTGCCGCCCGGTTGCTCGATCGCCCCCTTAACAATAACCGTCTCAGGTCCCTCCGTGTTGGCCGTGAAGGTAATGGGCGCATTGGGTAACGCCCACGAATCATCCACCTCCTGTACGACCTGCAGATCGGACGCTAACAGCAGGCGCCCTTCGAGAGATTCTAGTTGCCAACTCGCTTGTCTTCGCATCCGATCGGAACGTCTTGCTGATTTGCCTAACCGACGAAGACCCCTGCGACTCCTTGATTTGCGGACCAACACCACAACACTCCTTGCTTCCAAATCATTTGTTGTCGTTCCTGAGACTCAGAAAAGTCGTTTTCATCTGCAGGTGCTACGATCGCACCATCGAAAACGAAGCTTCCCAACCTTTCGCTGCGTTCCTGCAGGCGAGTTTTTAGGTGTGAGCCAATCAGAAGATATTAAAATAGGCAACCAGGGGCAAGAAAGAGACGTGTGTCGACTGCGATTTCTTTCAGGATTTCATCGACTGCGGAATGGTTGCCGGAGTCTGGACAATGAAAAAACGAAAGGAAGTCGCCACCCCAATTCGCCTGTCCTGCGCCATACTCCGCATGCAACCAATTCTGCAACGGTTCGAGCTTCTGAGGGCCCCACCTGAAGAAATGGACCCAACAAGCAGGCGAGATCGTGCGGAAGAAACCTCGATCCCGATCAGCTTTGATGATTTTGCGGCAGATGATTGGCTCAATTTTAGAGCCGACAAAGGATTTCACGGTTAGGCCGCGGCCGCCGCCTGTTCCAGGGCGCATGTCAGCAGCTCACAGGAGGTGTCGGTGGTTTTGACGAATCTCGTCTAGCTCCCCAAACGACGTCTCAGACCGGCAAACGATCAGATTTTGGTAGCCTGTTCGGATTTTTTTCTCGCCGCTTAGCTTCACTTTTTTACCTTCAAGGAGTTAAAGTAGTGACCATTAAAAACTTTCCGTGGCTACCTGCAGCCAATCCGCCCTTCGAAAGACTGTCCGATGAGTAAGATCAGCACTGTTACCGTGAAGCACGCGAACCGTTCGATTTGGGGCCACTTGGCGGAGAGAGAAAAATCGCTACCTCTCGTGACGCCACTCGATATTTACCCACAGTTTCAAGAAACACGTGGATCCTGGTTCTGGGATTCAGGAATGGCAGTCATTGAAATTGAGACGGAGGACGGGATTGTCGGTTCGGGATGGTGCGAGGATGGTTGCGATGCAATTGCCAAATTCATCGATCTTCACCTCAGCCATCTTCTGATTGGTCAGAATGCTGCAGAGATCGAGGGCCTTTGGGACCGTTTATTTCGAGCTTCACTTCCCTATGGCCGTAAGGGTGTCGCGTTACATGCGATCAGCGCGATCGACATTGCCTTGTGGGATATCGCCGGCAAGGTGGCGGGAAAGCCCCTCTACGAATTACTGGGGGGACCCGTGCGGGAATCCATTCCGGTTTACGCTTCCGCCCTCCATCCGGTTGGGCATGAAAAAGTGGCGGAAGAGGCACGGGCCTACGTCGCCGAGGGCTACAAGGCGATGAAAATGCGATTTCCCTATGGACCGGGTGCCGGTGTCGAGGGAATGCGGGCCAACGAAGAGCACATTGCGAATGTTCGGGACGCCGTGGGTGATGACATTGAGATCATGGCTGACGCCTACATGGGTTGGGACTTTCTTTACGCAAAAAAAATGGTGCGGATGCTCGAACCGTATCAACTAGCTTGGCTTGAGGAAGCCTTTTTGCCCGATGATCTCAACAGTTACGCCAATCTTCGCCAGGAAACTGACATTCCAATTTCAGGTGGAGAACACGAATACACAAGATTCGGATTCCAGCAGATCATTGAAAAAGAAGCGATGGATATTCTCCAACCGGACCTACGGCGGTGCGGAGGAATCACGGAGGGCAAAAAGATTGCCGCACTCGCCTACGCCGCAGGTTTGCCGATCATTCCACACGCTTATGGAGTCACGCACATCCACTTTTCACTGGCCACCGTCAATTGCCCAATGATTGAATATTTCCCCATGCCCTCCTGGGACTCCTTACCGGATGTGGAGGTTGAACCCATTTTCCACGGAGAACCACAACCGCAAGGCGGCATTGTTAGAATGAGCCAGGAGGCTGGACTCGGAGTAAGTGTGAACCCCAAGATTTTTTCCTGATCGCTCATTATGACCTTACTTGATTGGTGCATTGCCATACTTCTAAACGGTTCGGTGATCGCGTATGCGCTCTTTCGCGGCCGCGACACAAAAACCAGCGGAGATTGGTTTCTGGCTGGCAAGACGCTGCCTTTTTGGATCGTAGGGCTGTCGCTTTATGCCACACTGATCGACTCGGCCGACTTGATTGCGGATACGGGTGGCGCCTATAGCCTGGGGCTGAGGCTATTCGTTCCCAACCTGGTCGGCGTGATGGGAGGTTGGATTGTGCTGGCCCACTTCGTTGCAATCCCGATGTATCGGCAAGGGATGTATACGAATGCGGAATTTCTGGAGGCTCGGTTCGGGGTGGGTGCGCGCATCATTAGCGTGCTGGTTCAGGTCCTTTACCGAACGGTGATGATTGGGATGATCAGCACGGCGATCTATCTCATGCTTCATGTCGTCTGCGGTTGGCAAAGCGAATACGCCTGGACAGGCGTTGTGGGGATTGCTCTTGTGGCAACCATTTACACCATGTCCGGTGGTCTTAAATCCGTTGCGATTACCGATGCGATGCAGGGCGTCGTCATCTTGATCGCAGCCGTGACAATATTCATCGCTGTTTCGAACAATATTGGCGGCTGGACGGGCGTGGAGGAAAAAATCGCGGCAACAAATCCGGCACTTGCTCAACAAATCATGCATATCGGCAGTGACTATACCGAAACGATTGACACGA